>JAVXTN010000007.1:4985-16126 GCA_036642635.1 Erysipelotrichaceae bacterium | reverse complement strand
TATTAATATATTATAATATGTTACACTATTAACTAGTTTAAACGGAAGTAAATATTCGTAAATGTTAAGGAGAGTCTCTAATGGAATTTGTAAAGCAGAATAAACCTATTTATAGGTTAAGAAAACTTAAGTATGTATTATTGATAGTTGTCCAAGCTTTTATATGGTTAAATTCTATGCAGAATGGTACTGCTTCTAGTAGTTTATCTTCTGGTTTAGTTAATGAATTATTAGCTGTGTTTTCAAATATAATCCCTTTTAATGTTTCATTGGAGGTTTTACATATTTTTGTTAGAAAGCTTGCTCACTTTAGTGAATATGCTTTATTAGGTATTCTTATATTCATAGTTATCAAGTTGTATACTAATAATTTAGCTATCCTAACTTTTGGTAGTATTTCATATTCTTTTATAGTTGCTTGTATTGATGAATTAATTCAAACTCAAGTTCCTGGTAGGTCTGGTTGTTTTACTGATGTAATGATAGATGTGTCTGGAGCTACGATTTTTATTTTGATTAGTGTGATAGTTGTGCTTGAAAAGAGAAGAAAAGAGAAGAAAATAGGTATTTAAGTATCCGAATTATAATTTGATAAGTTTTAGATAATTTCTTAATTATATAAGTAGATTGTATTATAATATTTTAAATATTTGGTTTGTTAGTTTATTTAAACTAACAAATTTTCTTTTTTTTATATTGTTTATAATTCTTTTAAAGTACCTAATTATCGTGTTTCTCTCTATTTTCATACCTCTCTTTCTCCAATATCCACTTGTAAACCCTTCCTTTTTTGCGTATTTCCGATATAATAGAAAGAGAGGTGAACATAGATGAGACTAACAAATCAAAAGGAAATGCAGAATATTGATAGTAGAAGTATTAAGGAATTTAATATTCCAGGATTATTGTTGATGGAACATGCTGCTTTAGCAATTTATCATTATATAAAAGATAATGTTGATATTGATGATAAAATTGTTATAGTTATTGGACCTGGTAATAATGGTGGAGATGGTCTTGCATTAGCTAGACTATTCAATGCTTTTAGTAGTTTTAATGTTGAAGTCATTATGCTAAGTAGTTTAGGATCACTAAGTGAAGATGGAGTAATATATTATAATATTTTAAAAGAACTTAATGTGGATATTAATGAAAATTTAAGCATTAAAGAAATATTTGATATATTAAATAAATGTGATGTCATTATAGATGCTATCTTTGGTACTGGTATATCTAGGAATATAGAAGGTAAATATTTTGAAGTCATAGAATTAATTAATTATTTACATAAGAATGTTATAAGTGTAGATATACCTAGTGGTATAAACTGTGAATCTGGTAATTTATATAATATAGCTATTAAAGCTAATACTACTTTAACGTTTGCTTTGCCTAAATTAGGTTTATATTTGTATCCAGGAATTGAATATGCAGGTAAAGTAATTGTTGCTAAAATAGGTATACCGGAGAAAGTAATAGATGAGTGTCCTAGTAATATAGCATTATTAGATAGGAAGACAGCAAACTCTTTTTTACCTGATCGTTATTTAAGGAGTAATAAGGGAACTTATGGTAGAGTTCTTTTGATTGGTGGTTCTTTAGGAATGAGTGGTGCTATTATATTAGCTGCTAAAGCAGTAGTAGGAAGTGGAGCTGGTATATGTAGAACGGCTTTGCCTAAAAGCATTCAAAAAGTATTCGCTAGTAGTATAGCTGAAGCTATGAGTATAGGATTAGATGACATCGATGGCTGTATAAGCTATAGTAATATAAATAGAATACTAGAGGAAGCAAACAAGAGCGATGTAGTAGCAATTGGTCCAGGTATTGGCCGTAATGATGATATAGAAATGATCTTAAAAGAACTATTAAAGAGTGATTTATCTTTAGTAATTGATGCTGATGCGCTATATGCGCTGAGTAATTTAATGGATATGATAAAGGATAGAGATGCTATAACTATTTTAACACCTCATCCAGGAGAATTCAGCAAGTTATGTGGATTAGAAATTAATGAAATATTAGCTAATCCTTTAAAGGCTGCACAAGACTTTGTTGCAACATACAATGTTACTTTAGTACTTAAATTAGAAAGAACTATTATTGCTAATGCTAAAGAAACGTATATAAATACTACTGGTAATAATGGATTAAGTAGTGGAGGTAGTGGAGATGTTTTAACTGGTATTATAGCTAGTTTACTTGCTCAAAATGAAAATAGTATAGAAGCCGCATCGCTTGGTGTATATCTACATGGATTAAGTGCTGATTTGTTACTTGAATATAAAAGTGTATATACTATGACCCCAACAAATGTAATTGAGGGCTTAAATAATGCCTTTATAGAAGTGGAGAAAAACTTATGAAAAGAGCATTAGTTTTAGGTGGTGGTGGCTCCAAAGGAGCCTATGAAATTGGAGTATGGAAAGCTTTAAGAGAATTAAATATTAAGATTGATATAGTTACAGGTACATCTATTGGTGCTTTAATTGGCTGTATGGTTGTACAAGATGATTATGATGCAGCTTTAGATTTATGGACTAACATTAAGGTAGATAGTGTAATGAAAAACGGTTTAAATTTAGATATGGATATAGAACTAATTATGTCTCAAAAATCTAAATTTAAAGAAGTATTTTCATCTTTAGTAGCTAATAAAGGTGCCGATATTACCCCCTTAATCCAAATGATTGACCGCATCTTCAATCCCGATAAATTCTTTAACTCTTCAATAGATTATGGTTGTATGAGCGTTAAAGTTAATGAATTTAAAGGACACCCTATCATTAAATCGCAAATGAATCCTGACAATAGCCGCGATTTTCTACTAGCTAGTGCTTCTTGTTTCCCAGCATTTCCTCTAAAGGAAATAGATGGTGAGTTCTACGCCGACGGAGGCTACTATGACAATGTGCCAATTCATCTAGCTCAATTATTAGGAGCAGATGAAATTATAGCTGTTGATTTAAAATCCATCGGCGTGAAACAAGAAGTAATAGAAAAAGATAGATTAATTTATATATCACCATTTGTACCATTAGGTTCATTCTTAAACTTTGATCCAGAACTAGTAAAAAGAAACATAGACCTAGGCTACTATGATACAATGCGAAAATACCATAAATATTTAGGATATGAATACACATTTGAATTAAGTGAACTAGATAAATTAATAAAAGTAGAACAAACAATAAAAACTAATCTTTTAAAAGAAACAGTTGGAGATACTATAGATAATATAGTACATTTAGAAAGAATATTTAAAGAAATAGAAACTGAATTTCCTAACGTATTATCATTAGAACACCCATATTTAAGACTATATGAATTATTAGCTGAGTATCTAGAATTAGAAGTATTACACATATATACTATAGAAGAATTTGCTAATTCTATTGTATCAAAATTTGAAGAACACAAATTATTCTGTAATATTAAATGGACAGAATTAAAATCAGTTATATCTGGTTTTAAGAACGTTTCTTCAGTAGATATTATAGGATATATATACCATGAATTAATGAAAACAGATTCTTTAATGAATGTAAGCCATATGTTAACATTATTTAAAAAAGAATTTATATTAGCTATATTTTTAAAACTACTACATGATTATAAGTAGTAGTTTTTTATATAAAATTATAAAATAATAATTGACATATTAGAATTTTAAGCATATTATATTAATAGTTAAATTCTTTGAACAAAAGTAAGTAACTTAATTAATGAAGCCTAGAGAGTTTACGGTTGGTGTAAGTAAACATGAATTAGTTATGTGAATGGATTTGTGAGAAGCCTGGTGAATAAATAGTATCCAGAGCCGTTATCCTACGTTATAAGGATAAAGTATAATAGCGAAAGCTACGTACTTGAACAGTGAGATATCACACATTAGGTGGCATAACGTATTCTACGTCCTATAAGGGAGTAGAATTTTTTTATGCTAAAAAGGAGAAAAGAATGAATAAATTAAATGAATATAAGAATAGTTATAAGAATAGTTGGCGTAGCCATATAAATTATTAATTATATAAGAATTTAACTATTATAAAAGATATAGATGTAGATATAGATATAGATATAAACTATCGATAAGGAGATAAGTATGAAACAAGAAGGAAGATTTGGAGATTTTGGAGGACAATACGTCCCAGAAATAGTAATGAACGCAGTAGAAGAATTAAGAGAAGCATATGAATTCTATAAGAATGATGAAACTTTTATTAAAGAATTAAAAGATTTATATGTTAATTATGCAGGAAGACCTAGTATGTTATATTATGCAGATAAAATGACTAAAGATTTAAAAGGACCTAAAATTTATATTAAACGTGAAGATTTAAATCATACAGGTGCTCATAAAATTAATAATGTTTTAGGACAAATACTATTAGCTAAAAAGATGGGAAAGAAAAGAATTATTGCTGAAACTGGAGCAGGTCAACATGGAGTTGCTAGTGCTACAGTTGCTGCTTTATTTGATTTAGAATGTGTTGTTTATATGGGAAGAGAAGATATGGAACGCCAAGCATTAAATGTTTATCGTATGGAACTATTAGGAGCAAAAGTAGTTGGTGTTGATAGTGGTACTGCTACTTTAAAGGATGCCGTTAATGAAGCTATGCGTGACTGGGCAACTAATATTGATACTACTTTCTATTGTATAGGTAGTGTTGTAGGTCCTCATCCTTATCCTACTATGGTTCGTGACTTTCAAAGAGTTATTGGAATAGAAACTAAAGAACAGTTACAATTACTTGAAGGTAAATTACCTGATGCAGTAGTAGCTTGTGTTGGTGGTGGTTCTAATGCTATAGGAATGTTCTATGATTTTATTAATGATAAGAGTGTAAGACTTATAGGAGCAGAAGCAGCTGGACGTGGTATAGATACATTAAAACATGCAGCAACTATTGCTAAAGGATCTACAGGAATATTCCATGGTATGAAATCTTTATTCTTACAAAATAATGAAGGTCAAATAGATGAAGTATTCTCTATATCAGCTGGTTTAGATTATCCAGGTATTGGACCTGAACATGCTAATCTTCATGTAAGTGGTCGTGGTGAATACTTAGCTATTAGTGATGATGAAGCAGTTTCAGCATTTGAATACTTATCTAAAATGGAAGGTATTATACCAGCAATTGAATCTGCTCATGCAATAGCAGCAGCTATTAAAGTAGCACCAACAATGAACTCAGATCAAATCATGGTAATTAATTTATCAGGACGTGGAGATAAGGATGTTCACCAAATAGCTAAATATAAAGGAGTAACAATCAATGAATAGAATAGATGAATGTCTAGCTAACTTAAAAGCTAATAATAAAAAAGCCCTTGTATCATTTGTATTATGTGGAGATCCTACTTTAGATTATACTAAACAACTAATATTAGATTTAGCTAATAGTGGAACTGATATTATACAACTAGGAATACCTTTCTCTGATCCAATTGCACAAGGACCAACAATTCAAGATGCATCTAAAAGATCAATTGAAGCAGGAACTAATCTTAAAAGAATTATAGATATGGTTATAGAAATACGTAAAGTAACTAATATACCCTTAATGTTTATATTATATGCTAATACTGTATATAGTAAAAACATCAATAAATTCTTTAAACGTTGTAAAGAAATAGGCATCGATGCAGTCCTAATTCCGGATTTACCTTATGAGGAATTAGCTGAATTTGAAAATGAATCTAAACAATATGGAATAAAATTGATTAGAACCTTAACTCCTAGTAGTACTACTAGAGTTAAGATGATTGTAGATAAAGCTGATTCTTTTGTATCTTGTATATCTAGTTCTCGTACTACCTTCATTAATGATCTAACTAAACTAAGTAAAGAAATAAAAGACTATAGTACTATTACTACTCTATTAGAATTAGATATATGTACTACTAAAGAAGTAGAAACTTTAAAGAATACTGCTGATGGTATAATAATTAATAGTGTAATAGTAGAACTAATAGAAGAATATAAAGATTTAGCAACTCCTTATATCTTAAGTTTTATAAAAGAATTAAGAACTATATTAGATAAGTAATATTACTTAGTAATATATTAAGATATGTTTGAATAAAGTATTATATATAAATTCTATGAACAAAGGTAAGTAGTTTAATTTATAATTTATAGAGAGTTTACGTTTGGTGTAAGTAAATATGAATAAATTAAATGAATGGATTTGTTCGAAGCAGTGGAGAACTAATAGTATCTAATGCCGTATTCCTACGTTATAAGGATAGAGTATAATAGTTTACTACGTACTTGAATGAGTTGAATATTTTTAATATTCATAAAATTAGGTGGCACCACGAGTCTATCGTCCTATGTTAGGATGATAGACTTTTTATGTCTAAAGGAGATTAATAGTATGTATCCAACTAAAGAAGAAGTTAAAGAATTACTTAAAGATTATAATAGTGTTCCTGTATGCATGGATGTATTAGCTGATAATATAACACCTATAGGAATATTTCAATCCTTAAATAATTTAGAAGTAAGTTTTATATTAGAAAGTGTAGAAAACTCAAATTGGGGTAAATACTCCTTTATAGGTTTAAACACTACTAAAGAACTAAGAATAAAAAATAATATATCTACACTAATTGATGCGAGTGGTTCACACAAGCAATCAATTAGTAATCTCTCAAACTACATTAATGAACAACTAATAAAAACTAAAGCACCACAACTATCAAATATGCCAAACTTCAATGGAGGATATATAGGATATTTTAGTTATGATCTAGCACGTTATAATGAGTCTATTTTACAAATTAATAAAGATGATGATATAGGAATGTTAGATACACATTTATATTATTTTGATCAAATTATAGCTTATAATCATACTAATAATCATATTAATATAATTCATAATATTAATAAAGAAGATGATCTTGATATAAGTTATAGTTATGCATATAAACATAGTATAGAAGTACTTAATAATATAACATCTTATATATGTAAAGATAAGGTTATTAAGAATGAAGATATGCAAGTTATAAGTAATACTAATTATTTAGAATTTGAAAATAAAGTTAATATTTGTAAAGAATATATAAAAGCAGGAGATATATTTCAAGTAGTTATATCTCAAAGATTTGAAGTTAAGAATCCTCCTAATCCTTTATTAGTTTATAGAGAATTAAGAGCAAGTAATCCTTCACCATACTTATATTATTTGAAGAATAAAGAGTATGAAATAGTAGGAGCTTCTCCTGAAATGTTAGTTAATGTTACTAAAGGAGTAATAACTAATAAACCAATAGCTGGAACTTGTAAAAGAGGAAATAATATAGAAGAAGATAATATATTATCTAATAAACTTTTAAAGGATCCTAAGGAATGTGCAGAACATACTATGCTAGTAGATCTAGGAAGAAATGATGTAGGAAGAGTTTCTAAATTAGGTAGTGTAGAAGTAGTAAACTTTAAACAAGTAGAGAAATTTTCTAACTTGATGCATCTTGTATCTAATGTAAAAGGACTATTAAGAGATGATTTAACATGTATAGATGCATTATTATCAATGTTACCAGCAGGTACATTATCAGGAGCACCTAAGATTAGAGCTATGCAAATAATAGATGAATTAGAAGTTAATAAAAGAGGACTATATGGGGGATGTATAGGTTATTTAGATAATGATGGTAGTATGGACAGTTGTATAGCTATAAGAACTGTTCTATATAAGAATGGAGTAGCCTATATTCAAAGTGGAGCAGGTATAGTAGCAGATTCTATAGCAATAAATGAATATGAAGAAACTATAAGAAAAGCAGATTCTATATTAAATGTTATGAGAAAGGTAGGTACAAATAATGATAATAATAATTGATAACTATGATTCATTTACTTATAATCTATATCAAATGATAGCTAAATTGTATTCTGATACTAAGGTATATCGTAATGATAAAATTACATCTAGTAAAATATTAAGCATGGATGTAGAAGCGATAATTATATCACCTGGACCTAAAAGACCAGAAGATGCAGGTAACACATTAGATATAATAAAAAGATGCTCACATATACCTATGTTAGGAGTATGTTTAGGACATCAAGCAATAGCTCAAGCATATGGTTCAAGAATCATTAGAAGTGATAAAGTGATGCATGGTAAAGCATCTAAAATTTATATTAATAATGAACATCCTTTATTTCTAAACCTTAATAAAACCTTAGAAGTAGGTAGATATCATTCATTAATTGTAGACAACTCTACTATAAATAATAATTTAAGTATTATAGCTACTACTCCATCTAATGAGATAATGGCAATAGCACATAAGACTTTACCATTAGTTGGAGTACAGTTCCATCTAGAATCTATATTAACTAAGGATGGTTTAAATATTATTATAAATTTTATAACTAATATAGCTCATATAAAATTAACTAATATAAATAATAATATAGATTATAGTAGTGCTTTAAAGCCTTATCTTTATAGTATTATAGAAGGTAATGATCTTAGTAGTGTTGATGCTTATAATGCTATGAGTATTATAATGAGTGGTTGTGCTACTGATGCCCAAATAGGTTCGTTTATTACTGCTTTAAGGATGAAGGGTGAAACTATTGATGAGATTAGTGGTTTTGCTAAGTTGTTGCGTAGTAAATGTTGTGGAGTAAGTGGTTCTAGAACTGCTATTGATATAGTTGGTACTGGTGGTGATTTATCTAATAGTTTTAATGTTTCTACTACTAGTGCTATTGTAGTTGCTAGTGCTGGTATGGTAGTAGCTAAACATGGTAATCGTAGTGTTTCTTCTAGTTGTGGTTCAGCTGATGTATTGGAAGCACTTAATGTTAATATAAATTTAAACTCTAAACAAGCAAAAGCTTGTTTAGATAAAGTAGGTATAAGTTTTCTATTTGCCCAAGAATTTCATAGTAGTATGCGTTATGCTAGTTCTACACGTAAAGAAATTGGTGTACGTTCAGTCTTTAATATTTTAGGACCTTTAGCTAATCCTGCACTTTCTGATTATATTTTATTAGGTGTATATGATGAAAGCTTATTAAAAACTATGGGCCAAGTACTTATAAACTTAGGTATTAAAGCTGCTCTAATTGTTCATGGTAATGATGGTTTAGATGAAATAAGTGTATGTACTACTACTAAAGTATGTGAAGTACGTAATAACACTCTTAAATTTTATCAAATAGATCCTCTAGATTATGGTATAGAATATGCTACACCAACTTCATTAGTAGGTGGAACACCTACCATTAATGCAGAAATAGCAATGTCTATACTAAATGGCCATTTAGGACCTACTAGAGATATAGTTCTATTGAATGCCGGCTCTGCACTATATATATCTAATAAAGTACCTACTATAAGAGCGGGCATTCAATTAGCTAAACAATGTATTGATAGTGGAGCTGCTCTTAATAAACTAAAAGAACTAAGTAACTACTCTAATAGTTTATCTAACCTAGGTATATAGTTATGATACTAGATAATATATTGAAGTATCGACATATCCAATTAAATAAAGAAAAGGCAGAAAAGCCTTTAGCTACAATTAAAGCTTCAACAAGAATTAGACCCCATTACAACTTTAAAGAAGCTTTAATTAATAATAATATAGCAGTTATAGCTGAAATTAAACAAGCATCTCCATCTTTAGGTAAGATTACTGATTCTTTTAATTATATAAATATAGCTAAAGATTATGAAGAAGGTAAAGCTAATGCTATATCAATTTTAACTGAAGAGAAGTACTTTAGGGGTAATAGAAATATTTTAGAAGAGATAGGTACTTTTAGTACTTTACCTATTTTAAGAAAAGATTTTATTGTTGATGAATACCAAATTTATGATGCTTATATTATGGGTGCTGATGCTATATTATTGATTGCTAGTGTACTAAGTTATAATAAATTATTAAGTTTTTATAAGTTAGCTAAATCACTTAAATTAGATGTAGTATTAGAGGTTCATAGTTTAGATGAATATAAAACTATAGCTAGTATTGGTGCTGAAATTATAGGTATTAATAATCGTGATCTAACTAGTTTTAATGTAGATGTTAATACTTCTATTGAGTTAGCTAGAATAATATCTAAAGATACTATATTAGTGTCTGAAAGTGGTATAAGTTCATCTAGTGTCGTTAAACGTTTAAGCAGTAGTGGATTTAATGCAATACTAGTAGGCGAAGCTCTAATGTTAAGTAAAGATAAAACAAAATTAATAAAGGAGTTAAAAAATGAAAATTAAAATATGTGGCATAACTACTTCAAAAGAAGTAGTTATACTTAATAAGTTATTACCAGATTATGTAGGATTAGTATTTGCTAAAAGTAAAAGAAGAATTACAAAGAAACATGCATATAAAATACTAACTAGTCTATCAAATGATATTAAAAGAGTAGGAGTATTTGTAGATGAAAAACCAAGTAAAGTTATAGAAATAGCTAAGTATTTAAAACTTGATATCATACAATTACATGGTAAAGAAGATAATGATTATATAACTAATATTAAACAACAATTAGATATAGTTATATGGAAATCCTTCAATATTACTAATCAAAAACAAGTAACTAGCATATTAGATTGTAAAGCTGATTATCTTGTTTTTGATAGTAATATTGCCGGTAGTGGAGTCACTGCTGACTGGTCAATAAATTTAGATTGTATTGCTGATAAATTAATATTAGCTGGTGGTATAAATATTAATAATATTAGTAGTGCTATTAAGTTATTTAATCCTAGAGTTATAGATATATCTACTGGTGTAGAAGTTAATGGTATTAAAGATGAATATAAAATTAATGAAATAATTAATTATATTAGAAGGGATTATAATTTATGAATCGAATAGATACTTGTTTTAAAGAATTAAGTTTAAATAATTATAAAGGTTTGATTACTTTTATTAGTGGAGGTGATCCTACTTTAGACATTACAGAAAAATTATTATTAGCTATGGATAATGCTAAAGTAGATATATTAGAAGTGGGTGTTCCTTTTTCAGACCCAATTGCTGAGGGTAAGACGATTCAGCGTTCTTCATCTCGTGCTATAAAGAGTGGAACTAGTGTAGATAAGTTACTTAATTTAATTAGTAATATAAGAAATAGAATTAAAGCTCCTATA
>JAVXTN010000007.1:0-4975 GCA_036642635.1 Erysipelotrichaceae bacterium | reverse complement strand
ATGGTATAGATAAATTTTTTAGTGAGTGTCATAGATGTGGTATTGATGGTATTATTATTGCTGATCTTCCTATCGAAGAGTTTGATGAATTTGAATCTATAGCTAATAATTATAATATATATCTAATAAGAATTATTACTCCAGTAAGTGGTAAACGTATAAAGAAAATAACTAATGGAGCAAAAGGTTTCTTATACTGTGTATCTACTAATGGAGTTACTGGTACTAGAAATAGTTATACTACTGATTTTAATAAATTTAGAAAAGAATATGGAAGGGATGCTAAGATACCAACAGCTTTAGGTTTTGGAATATCTACACCTGAACAAGTTAAAGAATTAAAAGAATATGCAGATGCAATAATTATAGGTAGTGCAATAGTTAATATTATAGAAGAATATAAAGAAGAATGTATACCAAGAGTTATAAAATATATAGAAGAAATTAAAGCAACATTGAGCAATTAGTTAATAAAGACTATCCAAAGGATAGTCTTTATTTAGAAGGGGTAGGGTGATCAACGATAGCTTTGATCTTTTTAACCAAGTCATCATAGTCATAAAATTCATTATCTATTATTGTTTCAGATATTTTAGCTAGTTCGCTAATTATTAATCTATCATTTACGACGTTTCGACTATGGTCAATACTATTAATAATGTTTAATAGGTTATCCATAATTATCACCTCTTATACTTATATTATAGACTATAACTGATTATTGTAAATTAATATAATGTACTAGTTCATAGATTATAATACTTAAAGTTATGTAGTTTATGTTATAATAATAGAAGAAATGTGAGGTAATTAAGATGGAACTAATTTTAGTAGCTTTAATGATAGTTGTAATGATTCTATTAGTAGTAAATGTGTTTATAACTTTGAATAATAAGAAGAGTATAGCTGAGGAAATACGTAATCAAATGAAGGATAATGTTAGTAGTATGATGGATAATACTAATCATTTATCTTCTGTTATGAGTGAAGCTAGTAGAAATGCTAGTGTTTCTCAAGATAAAAGAATTGATGAATTAACTAAGCAGTTAGATGCTAATCAAAAGTTACTTTATCAAATAGTTAGTGATTCTTTAAATAATATTCAAAAGGCTATTAGTGAAAATACTAAGATGAGTGAACAGAAGTTAGAGAATATTAGAATTACGATGGAACAACGTTTAACTAAGTTATCTGATGAAAATAGTAAGAAACTAGATGAAATGCGTGAGACAGTAGATGAAAAACTACAGAAAACTTTAGAGGAACGTATATCTAAATCATTTACTATTGTATCTGAACGTTTAGAACAAGTATATAAGGGATTAGGAGAAATGCAAACATTAGCAATTGGGGTTGGAGATCTTAAAAAAGTATTAAGTAATGTTAAGACTAGAGGTATATTAGGTGAAATTCAATTAGGAGCTATATTAGAAGAAATATTATCACCTGAGCAGTATGATACTAATGTAGTAACTAAGAAGGGAAGTAGTAACTATGTTGAGTATGCAGTTAAGCTTCCAGGTGATGATGAACATGTAGTTTATTTACCAATTGATTCTAAGTTTCCAGGAGAAACTTATTCTCAATTGGTAGATGCTTATGATAGTGGTGACACAGCTAGAATTGCTATATGTGTTAAAGCACTAGAAACAGTAATCAAACAAAGTGCGAAGGATATTAGAGACAAATATATAGATACTCCTAATACAACTGACTTTGCTATAATGTTCCTTCCTTTTGAAGGACTTTATGCCGAAGTAATAAATCGTGGATTAATTGAAGTCCTTCAAAAGGATTATAAGATTAATATTGCTGGTCCTACTACAATGGCTGCGTTATTGAATTCATTACAAATGGGTTTTAAAACTTTAGCAATACAAAAACGTAGTAGTGAGGTTTGGGATGTACTAGGTGCTGTTAAAACTGAATTTAATAAGTTTGGTGAAGTTCTAGAGGGTACTCAACTTAAGATGGAACAAGCCCAAAGAGAATTAGATAAGCTAGTTGGTGTAAGAACTAGACAAATACAAAAGAAACTTAAGGATGTTACATCTTTAGAAGTTAATAGTACAGAGGTGCTTATAGAGGATGGTGAAGATGCTTAAAGCTAGGCTACTAGTGTAGCAGCTAGCTTGGTTAGTATTGGATAATAAAAGTTGTATTCATTAGAATACAACTTTTATTATAGTAGGTTAGATTGGTTACTAGCGTATAGATATTCATCTATACAGTTAATAATACGATCTATTAGTAGTTCTTCTGGATCTAGTGTTAATTGTTTTTCTCTTACCTTAGTATAAGCTATAGGCATATATTGAGATAATAATGTTAAAGGGATAGGAGCTGAACGTAGGTTTTTCATTAATAATTCAATTGAAGAACCTACACTAGGATCAGGCATATAGTATCTAGCTCTATCACTAAATGAGTACTTACGAGCAATTCTTAACTTATTATCATCACCATGATAATGTTTATTCCAGTTATTAGGTTTAGCTAACATAGACTCTTCTAATACATCAATAAAGTGAGAAGTAGGTACATCAGTACCATAATATAAAGCTTCTTCTATATGACATAAATTAAATAGACCTTCACGCATCGCAAACGTTAATGCTGGACCAACCTTTAATATAGCTATTCCATCTTTTACCATAGCTTTTAATTCATCTTTAGTTTGATAATCAGTAGAATGCCCTTCAAATATTAAATTAGGGTATTCTTTTAAAGCACTAGTAAGAGCTTTAGCAGCTTTAGCATCATATTCTATAATTTCAGCATCTCCATATTCAACTCCTGGTTGAACAACTATTCCAATTACATCATCCCAAGTAGAATTTAAACCTAATGCTTCAAAAGCTTCTTTAAAAGTATCTATAGTAGCTTTTAAATCAGCTACTGATGTTACTTGTACTTTATCTTCAGCTTCTTGTGCTCCACCTGGTATTGGTACTTCACTACCAACTATATACACAGGTCTTATAGCATTCTTATCTTTCTTTAATAGTTCTTGATAAGCATCTTCAGCTACTTTAGCTAATATAGCTCCACGTTTCGCAATAATAGATGTACTAAGAGAGATTTCAGTATCATCATCACCAACACGCATAGAAGTATCTATATGAATTTTAGTAAAACCAGCTAATACATAAGCTCTAATCAACTCTTTAGAATTAATCATTGCTTCTTTTTCATTAAGCTTTGACCATGTTAATGGTCCTAAATGATCTCCACCAAGAAATAGTTTATTAGTATCAAATCCTACTTCTTTAGCAATTTTAAATACAAAATTTTTAAAATCAATTGGCTTCATTCCTGTATAACCACCATTTTGATCACACTGATTAGCAGTAGCTTCTATTAACACACAAGAATTATCACTTTTACCACGTTTTAATACAGCTTTAATAACATATTCATTAGCACTACAAGCAGAATATATTCCTACATGTTTATTTGCTTTCTGTTTAGTTACTAGCTCCTTTAATGGATTTAGTTTATTCATTATAATGTCCTCCTTGACAATCAAATTATAGCATTCAATAATTACTATGTAAAACGCTTTCATTCTATTTGTTGCTTTGTGTAAAGTTAATCTATAATAATGCAAATATTATACTTTATTTACTCTAGTATACTACTTAGTATTAACTCTCTATTTAATTATTATTAATATTAATGTATACTATGAATAGAGGTGATAACATGATTTATGAACTTAATGATGAATTTATTGAAATATCTTTAGATAGTATTAATCCTAATAAACTTTGTATAGCTTATATGACTATTGATGAACTTAAGTCTAATAATTCTAAGTATTTTAATTTTCATGATTTTACTATTGAAGAAACTCAAAAGATTCATAATACTAAGATGGATAGTTATGAAAACTATAATTTTATGTCTTTAAATATTGTTAATAAGGATGATATTAATTTACCTGGTGAACGTGCTACTTTATATATGTCTCATAATCTTTTAATTATTGTAGAAGAGGAGAAGCATATGTCTAAATATATTAATGAAGTTTTTAAGCATGTTAAGATGAGTGCTTTAACATTAGATAAACTTGTTTATCTAATGTTAGAGCATATAATTATTGAGGATGATGAATTTTTAGCTAAGATTGAGGATAATCTTTTTAAATTGGAGGAAGAAGTTCTAACTCAGGATGTGTTAGATTTTAATTCTAAGGTCATATATTATCAGAAGGTATTATTGAAGTTTAGAACTTATTATGCTCAGTTTTCTGATGTTGCTTTAGAATTAGAGGAGAATGAGAATGATATATTAGATGATAATAATTTAAGGTATTATAAGATGCTTGGTGCTCGTTTAACTCGTTTAGAAAATAAGAGTATTATGATTAAGGATTATCTTACTCAAATTAGAGAAGTATATGATGCTCAAGTAGATATTAATCTTAATAAAACGATGAATTTATTTACTATAATTACTTCTATATTTTTACCTCTTACTTTAATTGTTGGTTGGTATGGTATGAACTTTAAGTTTATGCCTGAACTTGCTTGGGAATATGGTTATATAGCAGTAATAATTGCTAGTGTAATTGTAGTTGCTATTTGTATATACTACTTTAAAAAGAAAAAACTAATGTAACATAATACAGTGGATATAATTATTTGATATATTCTATATTTTAAGAAAACAAGATATGATAGTGGTGTATGTTCACACATAGAAAGAACTTGTATGTGTAAACATATACCACCAAAGCTTAATATAATATTACTAAGTAATATTTTATAGAGAATAGTCAGTGTTGAATTCTCAACTAAGTAAATACTAGTTGAGAATTCAATTAGATAACTTAGTATATTAGTAGAAGTAATAGTATTAATGATTCCACATATACTTATAGCTAAAACTAAATAACCTAGAATCATTAATAAAGTAATTATAGTTTCTTTAATACTCATATTAATAGCTTTAAATATACTATAATATTTAA
>JAVXTN010000006.1:0-17218 GCA_036642635.1 Erysipelotrichaceae bacterium | reverse complement strand
AAATGGACTATTAATATTATTAAATGTTAGTATATCTAATTTAATGTTTTATATATTAGTTGTTAGTGTTTGTGTAGTAATAGGCTTAGTTATTATATTATTGAGTAAGAAACAGAAGATGTTGCATTATTTATATGCATAAGGAGAATGTTAATGATTAGAATTAGAAATATTAAATTAAAGATAGATCATAGTGAAGCTGATTTAGATAGTAAAGTATCTAAGTTATTACGTTGTAGTGAAGATCAAATAGATTATATGAGAATTATAAAGAAATCACTTGATGCACGTAAACAAGAACAATTTTATTTTATATATGTAGTAGATGTACAAGTAAAGAATGAACAACATTTCCATTTACCTAAGAATATGGATGTTAGTAAAGTAATTCCTGCTTATTATAAAGCACCAAAAGCTGGAGAATTAGAATTAAAAGATAGTATAGCAGTAATCGGATTTGGACCTGCAGGAATGTTTTCAGCACTTATGTTAGCCCAAAATGGATACAAAGTTAATGTTTATGAACGTGGTAATAGTATAGAAGAAAGAATTAATGCAGTAGATAAATTCTGGAAAGAAGCTATATTAGATGAAGAAAGTAATGTTCAATTTGGAGAAGGTGGAGCAGGAACATTCTCAGATGGTAAATTAACAACTAGAATTAAAGATATAAGAGTAAGTAAAGTTTTAGAAACCTTTGTAGAATTTGGAGCTCCAGAAGAAATATTATATGAAGCCTTTCCACATATAGGTAGTGATATAATAAGAGATGTAGTAGTTAACATACGTAAAGAAATAATTAAATTAGGAGGAACAATTAACTTTAATTCAAAATTTGAAAAAGTTAATATTGAATCTAATGAATTAGTAAGTATTGTTATAAATGGAGAAACAATACCTTGTACTCAAGCTATATTAGCTATTGGACATTCAGCTAGAGATACATTTAAAGCATTACATGAACAAGGAATAGCTATGGAACCTAAAGCTTTTGCTGTAGGATTTAGAATAGAACATAAACAAGCATTAATAAACGAAGCACAATATAAGAATTTCGCAAATAATTTTAATTTACCAGTTGCTGAATATCATTTAACTCATAATGCTAGTAATGGTAGAGGAGTTTATACATTCTGTATGTGTCCTGGAGGAGAAGTAGTAGCTAGTACTTCATTAAAAGAACATGTAGTAGTTAATGGAATGTCTAATTATGCACGTAATGGAGATAATGCTAATAGTGCAATATTAGTACAAATTACACCTAATGATTATGGAGAAGGTATACTAGCAGGATTAAACTTTCAAGAAGAATTAGAAAAGAAAGCTTATATAATGGGAGGAAGCAATTATAAAGCTCCTGCCCAAAGATTAGTCGACTATATGAATAATATAAAAGGAGATAAACTAGGTAATGTAACACCAACTTACCAATGTGGAGTAACTTTAAGTAATTTAAATGAATTATTTGAACAAGATATGAATGATGCTTTAAAAGAAGGTATAACTAGCTTTAATAAGAAAATAAAAGGATTTATTAATGATGATGCTATTATTACTGGAGTAGAATCACGTACATCATCACCATTAAGAATACTAAGAGATCGTGAACTATTAGAATCATTAAATACTAAAGGTTTATATCCAGCAGGAGAAGGAGCAGGATATGCAGGAGGAATTGTATCAGCAGCAATAGATGGAATTAAATGTGCAGAACAAATAATAATGAAATATGCTAAATAAAGGAGAAATCCTTTTTTTTTAGCAAATTAATATTATTCATACATATAATATATGGGTGATTAAATGAGTAAGAAATGTAAAACTAGTATTTATATATTAATATGTTTAATAGCAATAGTTTTTATTATGCTAATAATTAAAGTAGTGTTTTTCTCAGGTATATTTAGTCCAATTATACATCTTAAAGGAAGTAATAATATTAAAATAGAAGTAGGAGGAAGATACTTAGATGAAGGAGCTTATGGTTCCTTCCAATTCAAAGATATAAGTGATTCTATTGTGGTTAAATCTAATGTTAATACTAATAAGATAGGTAGTTATGAAGTTATATATAGTTATAAAGATAACTGTACAAAAAAAAGAAAAGTAGAAGTAGTAGACACAACGCCACCATTAATTAATTTATTAGGTAACCAGAATATGGTAAGCTTCCAAGGAAGTAAGTATATTGAAAGTGGATATACTTCTAGTGATAATAATGATGGAGATATAAGTGCTAATGTTAAAGTTATAACAAATTTAGATACTAATACTATAGGTAAATATGAAGTAAAATATGAAGTAAGTGATAGTTTTGGTAACATTACTAATGTTATAAGAAATGTAAGTATAGTTAATGATCCTACTAAACAATTATTAAGATATAATTATGATAGTTATGATAATAAAGCTGAAGAGTGGTGGTTTAAAAAGAGTGTTGATCATAAGCGTAATGAAGGTGCTAAAAAAGCTGATTATTTAAAGAAACTAGATGCTTATTATTTAGGTGATGATAATAAAACGATATATTTAACTTTTGATGAGGGTGGTAATGATATAACTTATATTAAAGAGATAGCTAATATATTAAATGAGTTAGATGTTAAGGCTACTTATTTTTTAACTAGAAATTATATTCTTAGTAATGAACGTTTTATTAATGAATTAGTTGACAGTGGTAATGTTATAGGTAATCATACACATCATCATTATGATATGCCATCCTATGCAACTGAATCTAATATCAATATCTTTGTAAAAGAGATTAGTGAAACACAAAAGGCTTATACTCAAGTTACTGGTAAAGAGATGGCTAAAATATTTAGGTTTCCTAAAGGTAATAGTAGTGAACGTGCTTTAAAGATTGTTCAAGACTTAGGTTATAGGAGTTATTTTTGGTCACATGCTTATAATGATTATGGGGAAGAAATCTCAAAGGAGATGGCTTATAATTCATTAGTTGATCATGCTCATAATGGAGCTATTTATTTGATACATCCTAGTAATAGAGGTAACTATTTAGCTATGAGTGATTTTATTAAAGAAATGAAGGAGCAAGGCTATAACTTTGGAATATTAAAATAAAGGTGTCCTAGGACACCTTTATTTTTGATATATGCGTATGATTAATGTAAGCATCAATGAAGTTCTTACTATCGTTGATGGCGTTAATGATAACACCTCCAACAAATTTATCATTAATGAAGTACTGACATTTAAATATTTTTTTTAATTCATCACTATAAGTTACTACTTGATAATCCTTAGTCTTATCATTACCTAAATCACCTATAGCAAATATAGAATTTTCAAACAACTTAAAGGTAACGTTGGGTACCATCTGTTCATACTTAATTGGATTGTTCCCAATGTTAGCACCAGCTACTTTACCCATCTCTAATGCCTGTGTATATAAGTTATAGTTAATTCCTTCATAGGATGCATTATCTCCACAGGCATAAATATTAGGTACTGAGGTGCGCATGTGTTCATCAACGAGGATACTGCGCTCTGCTTTTATATTAGTACCTTCAATTAGTTTAAGTTCACTACGAACTCCAGTAGATACTAGAATCATGTCTACACTTAATATATCTGAGTTGCTCAAATAGATATTTAATCCATCATCATTAGTGGTAATAGCATCAGTACTAACATTCTTATGTAGAATTACATGATGATCCTCTAATGATTTTTCAACAAATTTACTTGTTAGACTATCAAGCTGACGTTTCATTATACGATCTCCAGATTCAATAATATGAATTTTAATACCTAGTTCGTATAATGAACAAGCAGCTTCTATACCTAAGACACCACCACCAAGAATAGCAATAGACTTAAGTTTCTTAGCTTCATTATATATAGCACGTGCATCCTCATATGTTCTTAAAGCATGAACATGAGCATGATTAATACCTTGTATAGGAGGTATAAAACTATTAGAACCAGTAGCTATTACTAGTTCATCATAATCAACAAGTTTATCACTACTTAATTTTATTTGTTTAGTGTCTGTGTTAATAGATACTACCTCGTGATTTAACATAACAGTGATTTTTTGGTCACGATAAAATTTTTCATCATGAATTAATAAATCATTAATATTTGGATTAGTTGCTAAACGTTTAGTAAGCATAGGACGATTGTAGCTAAGATTAGCATCACGAGAGATGATCATAATCTCAGCAGTTTTATCGTATTCACGCAATGTTGTAGCAGCACTAACACCAGCAATACCATTTCCAATAATAACTACTTTACGATTAGTATCAGTAGTTTGAGGGGCACTAGTAGGAGCAACTAATTCAAACATTTCACTACCAACACCACATACTGGACAAATACTAGGCGTAGTCTCACCCTCAACAATAGCACCACAAATAATACATTTCCAAGCTTTACTACTAGAGTTAGCGGTTGAGAAAGTCACCTCACTAATAGCTTCTTCAATTACTTCTTCAAATAATTCAGGACCTACACCACAAACAGGGCAGGCAACAGGTGGAGTATCGCCTTCGACGATAGCACCACAAATAATACACTTCCATTTTTTCATAAAGTTAATCCTTTCTTTTATAAGTTATCATAACTATATTTTAACCTATTTAAACATAATTAACAATCAAATAACATTATTCTTAAAATATTATAAGGGAAGGGCGGGTGGGTTAAAATTTTTTTCTGGTTGGGGGGGGGGGCCTAAAATTTATATGAAATTTATGAAGAAAAATATTGTAATTATTCTCGAATGTGGTAAAATAAATGCGTAAAGGTCCTTTAAGATAATCCAGAGAGGTTATGAAGGGTAAGAAAGATACTTTGAACAAAGGTCCTTTTGCATATGCAAGGGACCTTTTTTGGACCTAATATAGAAATAGGAGGATAAGTCATGAACAAATCAAGTTTATTAAAAATTTCTGATTTAAGTAATAAAGAACTTTTTGACATCCTTCAAGATGCTTCATTATTTTCAACAGTTTATAAAGATTGGCAATTACCTCAAGGTAAAATGATTGCTAATCTTTTTTTTGAAGCAAGTACACGTACCCATTTCTCATTTGAATCAGCACAATTACAGTTAGGCTGTAAGGTAGTTGACTTTAATGCACAAACAAGTAGTGTAACTAAAGGTGAAACGCTGTATGATACAGTTAAGACATTTGAAACAATTGGATATGAAGCAGTAGTAATAAGAAATTCTAAAGATAACTACTTTGAAGAATTAGAAAATATTAATATACCAATTATCAATGCAGGAGACGGATGTGGAAATCATCCAACGCAGTGTTTACTAGATCTATTAACAGTACAACAAGAATTTGGAAACTTTAAAGATATAAAGATTGTAATAGTAGGAGATATAAAACACTCAAGAGTAGCACATTCTAATCTAGATGCATTTACAAGATTAGGAGCTAGCGTAAAATTTAGTGGACCTAAAGAATGGGTTGACATGCCAGAACTATACATGGACCTAGACGAAGCAGTTAAATGGGCCGATGTCGTAATGCTATTAAGAATACAAAATGAAAGACACAACGATAGTGTATGCTCTAGTGATGAAGAATACCTTGAAACGTATGGACTCACAAAAGCAAGGTATGCTAATATGAAGGAAAAAGCTATTATTATGCACCCGGCTCCTGTAAATAGAGGTGTTGAAATAGACACTGATTTAGTAGAAAGCCCTAAATCAAGAATATTTAAGCAAATGGCAAACGGTGTACTAGTAAGAAAAGCTGTGATAAAGCGAGCATTTAAAGCAAGCTTTCCAGGTGATAAATTATGATGCTAATAAAGAACGCTAAAATTAATACACACGATAACAAAACAGTAATAAAAGATATACTGATAGAAGATTCAAAAATAGTGAAGATAGAAGATGACATTGAAGTAGCCTGTAAAACCATAGAAGTATTTGAAGCACATGAACGATTAATACTACCAGGACTAATAGATGTACATGTACACCTAAGAGAACCAGGATATACAGATAAAGAAACAATACATAGTGGTACAATGGCCGCTGCACATGGTGGGTTTACAACTATTATGGCGATGCCTAATGTGATACCACATCCAGATAGAGTAGAAGTTATAAAAGAATATTTAGAAAAGATTGAAAGTGATGCAGTAGTTAATGTAGTACCTTATGCTACTATAACAATAAATGAAGCAGGAAAAGAAATAGTAGATATGAAAAACATCGTTCAATTAGGACTAAAATCCTTCTCCGACGATGGAGTCGGAATACAAAGCGATGAAATCATGCGAAAGGCAATG
The DNA here is from genome assembly GCA_036642635.1 of Erysipelotrichaceae bacterium. GTDB lineage: Bacteria > Bacillota_I > Bacilli_A > Erysipelotrichales > Erysipelotrichaceae > JAVWHP01. The sequence continues at coordinate 10,933 of JAVXTN010000006.1, read as the reverse complement.
CGCTGTGCTAAAGAAAATCAAGCAATGATCGTAGCACACACAGAAGATATGAAATATCGAAAACCAGAAGCCTGCATGCATGAAGGAAGCGCTAATGTAAAACTCGGTTACATTGGAATACCAAGTGAATGTGAATATAAACAGCTAGAAAGAGATCTAAAAATAGCCAAAGAAGAAGGATGTAGGTATCATGTATGCCATATGTCAGCAAAAGAAAGCGTTAAGTTGTTAGCCAAATATAAAAAGCAAGGCGCTAACGTAAGTGGAGAAGTAACCACACACCACCTTCTACTAAATGAAGACGATGTAGTGAATGCTAATACAAAGATGAATCCACCACTAAGATCAAAAGAAGATCAAAAAGCATTAATTGAAGGACTAAAGTCAGGAACTATTGATATGATAGCGAATGACCATGCACCTCACACAGAAGAAGAAAAAATGCGAGGAATGGTTAAAGCCCCATTCGGGATTGTAAGTTTAGAAACATCCCTCGCATTACTATATACTCGATATGTAAAAGAAGGTATATTCACAATCGAAGAACTCATTAGATATACATCACTCAATCCAGCAAAGCGATTTAACTTTAAAAATAAAGGTAAAATTGCAATTGGATATGATGCAGATCTAGTAATGATTGATGAAAATACGATTAGAAAAGTAGATGTAAACAAGTTTCAATCCAAAGGTAAGAATACACCCTTTGATGGAGTTGAAGCATGCGGTTGGCCAATCATGACAATGGTTGGTGGAGTAATCAAATACAAGGAGGAAATTAAATGAAAAAGAGATTATTAATTCTAGAAGACGGAAGTATTTATGAAGGTAAAGCCTTTGGTGGTAACAACTACCAATTAGGAGAATTAGTATTTGAAACAGGAATGGAAGGATACCAAGAAACATTAAGTGACCTTACATACAGTGGACAAATAGTAATGATGACATACCCAATGATCGGTAACACAGGAATTAATCGCGATGATTTTGAAAGCTTAAATGCAGTTGTATTTGGACTAGTATGTAAAGAATGCTGTGAAGAACCAAGTAACTTTAGATCAACATCAACATTAGATGAATACTTAAAAATGAAAGATATTCCAGGAATACAAGATATAGATACAAGAAGTATAACAAGAAAATTAAGAGATAAAGGAACTATGAAAGCAATCATGTGTGATGAAGATGCAAACACAGATGAAATTATAAAAATGCTTAAGAGTAGTGAATTACCTAAGAATTTAGTAGCACAAGTATCAACACAACAACCTTACTCAGTACCAGCAAGAGGAAATAAAGTTGTAGTAATAGATAATGGAACTAAATATGGAGTAATAAGAGAACTAAGTGTAAGACACTGTGATCTAGTAGTAGTACCATATAACATGCCATTAGCTGAAATACTAGCACTAAGACCAGATGGAGTAGTAATATCTGATGGACCTGGATGTCCTGAAGAATTAGAAGAAGAAATTAATACTATAAAAGAATTAATTAAGGTTGTTCCAGTATTTGGAATAGCATTAGGACACCAATTAATTTGTTTAGCATGTGGAGCTAAAGCATATAAAATGAAATTTGGACACAGAGGAACATCTCATCCAATTCGTAATATGAAAACAGGAAGAATTGAATTCACTGCACAAAACCATGGTTATGCAATAGATGAAGCATCTTTAGAAAATACTGAATTAGAATTAACTTATAAAGCATTAAATGATAATACAGTTGAAGGAGCTGCTCACAAAACATTGCCAGTATTTGGAGTACAGTTCAATCCAGAAGCAGCACCTGGACCAGAAGATTGTAAATACGTATTTGATGAATTTAGTGCATTAATGAATGTAGAAGGGATTGTGAAATAATATGACAAAAAGAACAGATATCAATAAAATATTAGTAATAGGATCAGGACCAATTATTATTGGACAAGCCGCAGAATTTGATTATGCAGGAACTCAAGCTTGTCAATCATTAAGAGAAGAAGGATATAAAGTAGTATTAATTAACTCTAACCCAGCAACAATCATGACAGATACAGTAGTAGCAGACCAAGTATATATTGAACCATTAACATTAGATTTTGCTAAAAGAATTATATTGAAAGAAAGACCAGATGCTATATTAGGAAGTTTAGGAGGACAAACTGGACTTAACCTAGTAGTAGAATTATCAGAAGATGGAATTCTAGAAGAATGTGGAGTAGAAATCCTAGGAACTGAATTACATGCAATTGAAAAAGCAGAAGATAGAGATAAATTCCGTAATTTAATGTATGAATTAAATGAACCAGTACCAGAAAGTGATATTGTACATGATGTTAAAAGTGCAGTAGAATTTGCTAATAAAATAGGATATCCAGTAGTAGTAAGACCAGCCTTTACATTAGGAGGAACTGGTGGTGGATTCGCCCATGATGAAGCACAATTAATTGAAATAACAACTAATGGATTAAAATTATCACCAGTACACCAATGTTTAATTGAACAAAGTATAGCAGGATATAAAGAAATTGAATATGAAGTAATGCGTGATATGAATGATAATGCAATAGTAGTATGTAATATGGAAAATGTAGACCCAGTAGGAGTACATACTGGAGATTCAGTAGTAGTAGCACCTACACAAACATTAACTGATAGAGAACATGAAATGCTACGTAATGCATCATTAAAAATCATTAGAGCATTAAAAATATGTGGAGGATGTAATGTACAATTAGCACTACACCCAACATCATTTGAATACTATGTAATAGAAGTTAACCCTCGTGTATCTAGATCAAGTGCATTAGCATCTAAAGCAACAGGATATCCTATTGCTAAAATAGCAGCTAAAGTAGCAGTAGGTTTAACATTAGATGAAATCATTAACCCAGTTACTAAAACAAGTTATGCATGTTGTGAACCAACAATAGATTACATAGTAGCTAAACTTCCTAGATTTGCATTCGATAAATTCCCTAATGCAGACCGTAACCTAGGAACACAAATGAAAGCAACAGGAGAAGTAATGTCAATAGGACGTACCTTTGAAGAAGCATATTTAAAAGCAATAAGATCATTAGAAATGAAAGTAGATCATTTAGAAACTAAAGAAATGAAGTTATTAAGTGTAGAAGAATTAACAGCTAAAATGATGAACGCAGATGATGAAAGATTCTATGCAGTAGCTGAATTAATAAGACATGGAGTAGCTATAGAAGAAATACATGAAAAAACTATGATTGATATGTTCTTCTTATCTAAATTTAGAAATATAATTAAATTAGAAAAGAAATTGAAAGACAATAAAAATGATATAGAAGTATTAAAAGAAGTTAAAGCAAAAGGATTTGCTGATACTTATATAGCTAAAATATGGGGAATTAATGAATTAGAAGTTTATAACATGAGAAAAGAAAATAAGATTATACCAGTATATAAGATGGTAGATACATGTGCTGCTGAATTTGTAAGTAATACACCTTATTTCTATTCAACTTATGAAACTGAAAATGAATCAATTAGAAGTGATCGTAAAAAAGTAATAGTATTAGGATCAGGACCAATTAGAATTGGACAAGGTGTAGAGTTTGATTATGCTACTGTACACTGTGTTAAAACTTTAAGAGAACTAGGATATGAAGCTATAGTTATTAATAATAATCCAGAAACAGTATCTACTGACTTCTCAATTTCAGATAAATTATACTTTGAACCATTAACAGTTGAAGATGTAATGCATGTAATTGATCTAGAACAACCATTAGGAGTAATAGTACAATTTGGAGGACAAACTGCCATTAATTTAGCTGATTCATTAGTTAAAAGAGGAGTTAAAATATTAGGAACAAGTTTAGAAGACATAGATCGTGCAGAAGATCGTCATGCATTTGAAGATATGCTACATAAACTAGATATACCAATGCCAAATGGACAAACAGCAACAGAAATAGAAGCATCTGTAGAAATAGCACAAAGAATTGGATATCCAGTATTAGTAAGACCTTCATATGTATTAGGTGGACGTGCAATGGAAATAGTTCACAATGATGAAGATTTAAGAAAATATATGGCTACTGCAGTTAAAGAAGTAAGTAATGATGCACCTATATTAGTAGATAAATATATAGTAGGTAAAGAAGTAGAAATAGATGCAATAGGAGATGGAGAACACGTATATATTCCAGGTATTATGGAACATATAGAAAGAGCAGGAATTCACTCAGGTGACTCTATATCTTGTTATCCAGCACCAACTATATCTCAAAGTGTAAAAGACCAAATAGTAGATTACACAATAAGAATAGGAAAAGGATTCAAATTTATAGGACTATATAATATCCAATTTATAGTAGGTAAAGATGATCAAAAAGTATATGTATTAGAAGTTAATCCAAGATCATCAAGAACTATTCCATTCTTAAGTAAGATTACACATGTTGCAATGGCAGCAGTAGCTACTAAAGCAGTAATGGGAATATCATTAGAAGAACAAGGATTTAAAGAAGGAATTAAACCTGAAGGAAAAAGACACTATGTTAAAGCACCAGTATTCTCATTTGCTAAACTTAAATGTGTAGATACTACTTTAGGACCTGAAATGAAATCTACTGGAGAAGCATTAGGTGGAGATATAACATTAGAAAAAGCATTATATAAAGCATTAATAGCTAGTGGAGTTAAAATTCCATTACATGGTAATGTAATGATGACTATAGCTGATACAGATAAAGAAGATGGATTAAGAGTAGCAAAACGTTTCTCAGATATAGGTTATGGTATATATGCAACTAGTGGTACTGCTAAATATTTAGAAGAAAATGGTATACTAGTACAAACTGTTTCTAAGATAAGTGATGATTCTCATAATTCAGTATTAGATGTAATAAGAAGAGGAAGAGTAAACTATGTAGTAAATACAATGAGTACTAAAAAAGAAGTAACTACAGATGGATTCTTAATAAGAAGAGTAGCTGCAGAAAATAATATCTCTTGTTTTACATCATTAGATACAGCAGAAGCAATATTAAGTGTTATAGAAAATCAATCATCTTCAACTATATCAATGAACGAATTGGAGGACTAATATGCTAGTAGAAATTGGAACAATTAAAACTAACGAATTAATAGCAGAAGATACATATAAAATGTGTATAAGTGCTAATATGACTAGTGAAATGTTACCTGGACAATTTGTAAATATTAAAGTACAAGGTAATATGTTAAGAAGACCAATAAGTATATCTAGTATAGAAGATAAACAATTTATTATTATATATAAAGTAGTAGGCGAAGGCACTACTACTTTATCGCATATGAAAGTAAATGATAAAATAGATCTATTTGGACCATTAGGTAGTTCTTACCCAATCCATGAAGATGTATCTTCTATATTAATTATTGGTGGTGGAGTAGGTGTACCTCCTTTATATGAGGTTGCTAAACAATATCGTAATATAAATACTAATGTAGATGTAGTATTAGGCTTTAATGATAGTAAAGCTATGTTCTATGAAGCAGAGTTTAAAGCATTAGGTTGTAATGTAGTAGTTGCTACTATGGATGGTAGCTATGGAGTAAAAGGAACAGTAATAGATGCTATTAAATTTAATAATATTAAGACTGATTTTGTTTATTCATGTGGACCAATGCCAATGTTAAAAGCAGTAGAAAATAACTATACTAAAGGTTATACTTCATTTGAAGCAAGAATGGCTTGTGGAATTGGAGCTTGTATGGGATGTGTTTGTAAAGATTCTAAAGATAAGGATATATACTACCGTATTTGTAAAGAAGGACCAGTATTTCCAATCGGAAAGGTAGGACTATAATGGACTTAAGTGTAAAGCTACCAGGATTAAATTTAAAGAATCCAATTATTCCAGCTAGTGGTTGTTTTGGATTTGGAAGAGAATATGCAGAACTATATGATTTAAGTATATTAGGTGGAATAGCAATTAAAAGTGCTACACCACTTAAAAGATTTGGTAACCCTACTCCTAGAGTTTGTGAAGCACCTGAAGGCATGTTAAATGCCATAGGATTAGCAAACCCTGGCGTAGACACTATTGTAGAAAAAGAATTACCATGGCTTGCTCAATTTGATACAGAAATAATTGCTAATGTAGCAGGAGCCTGTATTGAAGATTATGTAGAAGTAGCTAAGAAGATGTCAGCAAGTCCTGTAGTAAAAGCATTAGAATTAAATATATCATGTCCTAATGTTAAACATGGAGGAATCGGTTTTGGTACTGATCCTACATTAGCAGCACAATTAACAACTGCAGTTAAAGCAGTAAGTACTAAACCAGTATATGTTAAGTTATCACCTAATGTAACTGATATAGTAGCTATAGCTAAAGCAGTAGAAGAAGCTGGAGCTGATGGATTAGTAATGATTAATACATTAGTAGGAATGAATATGGATCTTAAAAGTGCTAAACCATTATTAGCTAATGTTACTGGAGGATTATCAGGACCATGTATTAAACCAGTAGCATTAAAGATGGTATATCAAGTAGCTCAAGTTGTTAATATTCCAATTATTGGAGTAGGTGGTATTAAATCAGCTACTGATGTATTAGAATTCTTATATGCAGGAGCAAGTGCTGTAGAAGTAGGTATGATGAACTTTGTAGATCCTTATGTATGTGTTAATATTATAAATGAATTAGAAGAAGTATTAAAAAAATATGGTAATAGTAGTGTTAAGGATGCTATTGGAAGGAGTTTTCGCTAATGAAGACAGTTACAATCATTGCTTTAGATTTTTCTAACAAGCAACAAGTATTTGATTTCTTAAAGAACTTTGATAAATCAGTATACGTTAAAATTGGGATGGAACTAACTTATTCAGCAGGATTTGAACTAATAAAATCTGTTAAAGATTTAGGTTATAAAGTATTTCTAGATCTTAAGTTACATGATATTCCTAATACAGTTAAAAATGCTATGCGTAATTTAGCTGAACTTGGTGTAGATATTGTTAATGTTCATTGTAGTGGTGGTAGTGCTATGATGAGTGCTGCTATTGAAGGACTTAATGAAGGAGTAGCTAATGGTGCTAAAAGACCATTATGTATTGGTGTAACACAACTTACTTCTACTTCTAAAGAAGCTATGAATGATGAATTACTAATTCAAGGAGAAGTAATTGATGTAGTAGTTAGTTATGCAAAGTTAGCTAAGAAAAGTGGACTAGATGGTGTAGTATGTTCTGTTCATGAAGCTAAGGCTATTCATGAAGCTTGTGGTAATGATTTCTTATGTGTAACACCTGGTATTAGACTAAGTGATGATAGTAAGGATGATCAAAAAAGAGTAGCTACTCCTAAGTTTGCTAAAGAACAAGGCTGTAACTACATAGTAGTAGGTCGTTCTATTACTAAGAGTAATGATCCACTAGCTACTTATAAATTAATTGAAAAGATGATGGAGGAATAATCATGGAAAAAATAATTGCAAAGAATTTATTAGACTGTAAAGCAGTCTTTCTAAAACCAAATGAACCATTTACATGGGCAAGTGGTATTAAATCACCAATCTATTGTGATAATCGTTTAGTATTATCTTTTGCTGAAAAGAGAACTATCGTTGTTAAAGCTTTTGTTGAAAAGATAAAAGCTGATTACCCAGAAGTAGAATGTTTAATGGGAACTGCTACAGCAGGGATTCCTTGGGCTGCTTTAGTAGCTGATAAAATGGAATTACCTATGGGTTATGTTCGTAGTTCAAATAAAACACATGGTAAACAAAATAAAATTGAAGGTAAATTAGAACCAGGTACAAAAGTTGTTATTGTTGAAGATTTAATTTCTACTGGTGGTAGTTGTGCTGATGTAGTTAATGCTTTAAAAGAAGCTGGTGCTAATGTATTAGGAGTAGTTGCTATCTTCTCTTATTTATTACCTGATAGCACTAAATTATTTAATGATATAAATACAAGTTTTTCTACTTTAAGTAATTATGATGTTCTAATTGATGTAGCTTTAACTAATAACTATATTGATAGTGCTGATTTAGAAAAGCTTAAAGCTTGGAAGGTTAATCCTCATGATGAAAGTTGGATGACTAAATAGTCAGTCAATATAATTGTATTATAACCTATATCCGTTATAATATTTTAGAAAGGTGAGGTAAACTATGGAAACTTTTGAATATCGTCCTATTAATGTATGTTCTACTAAAATGATATTTAAATTAGAGAATAATATTATTAAGGAAGTTCAAGTTATTGGAGGTTGTGCAGGTAATTCTCTAGGATTGTGTCGTTTATTAAAGGACCAACCAATAGAAACTATTATAGCTAAATTAAAAGGTACTAGATGTCGTACTAATCCTACGTCATGTCCTGACCAAATAGCTACTGCTCTAGAATTATACCTTGATCAAAAGGTATAAAATTGTAATAATATCACATATTAATATAGGTGATGAAATTGAAAGAAGATAAACAAGAATTAATAGCTACTATTTTAAAAGATTTAGGCTGTAATCCTAATCTAATAAAGGTAATGACTAAAGTAAAACACTAACAGCGCAAGCTGTTAGTGTTTTACTTAAACAAACTATACGAACTATAAGAGTTTATGCTATAATCATAAACAGAGGTGATATTATGAAATTAAAAATAGAAGATTTATATAGTATTCAAAAAGAATTAGATGATAGAATAGCTAAGATACATAATGTAAGCTATGAAGAAACTAAAACTAAAAGAATATTAGCATTATTAGTAGAAATAGGTGAACTAGCTAATGAAACTAGATGTTTTAAATACTGGAGTAATAAAGCTAGTTCACCTAAAGAAGTAGTTCTAGAAGAATATGTAGATGGTATTCATTTTCTTTTATCATTAGGTTTATATTTTAATGAACAACCTAAGATAATTGAAAGTTTAAATAATAAGTTAAGTCTAAGTGAAGCTTTTGTAGAAGTTTATGGTTTAATAGCTAAGCTTCACTTAGACTTTAATGAAGCAGGATATATTGAGGCTTTTAGAATGTTTATAGCGATTGGTGACATGCTTATGTTTAGTGTGGAGGATATACGTAGTTCATATTTGATGAAGAATGAGGAGAATCATAGTCGACAGGATAATGATTATTAGGAGAATAGTATGATAGATATAAAGATGATAGAAGATTTAAGTAATGTTAGTGCTATTAGTGGTAATGAGAAGTATGCTACTAGAGTAATGAAAAATTATTTAAAGGATGTAGTAGATGAATTTGAATATGATAATTTAGGTAGTCTAATTGCTAAATCTAATAGTAGCTTTAACAAAGTCGATGCACCTAAAATTATGATTAGCTCACATATTGATGAAATCGGCTTTGTAGTAAAGGAAATAGATGAGTCAGGCTTTATTAGGATTAACCCAATTGGTGGCTGGTGGGCTCATGTATTGCCGTCTAGTGGTATGATTTTAACTACTCGTAATGATAAACAATTCTATGGAGTAATAGGAACTAAAGCACCTCATGGAATGAGTAAAGAAGAAAAATCTAAAGTAGTAGAACTTAAAGACTTATTTTTAGATTTAGGATTAACTACAGCTAAGGAAGCATTAGAACTAGGAATTAAACCAGGAGATATGATAACTCCAGATACTAAATTTAAAGTGATGGCTAATCAACAATGTTTTGATGGTAAAGCTTTAGATAATCGTACTGGTGTAGCCGCTGCTATTGAAGTAATGAAAAACATTTCAAAACTTAAACATGATGCAACAGTTTACGCTGTAGGTAGTGTTCAAGAAGAAGTAGGATGTCGTGGTGCTTTAACTGCAACTAGTCGTATTCATCCAGATATTGCTTTCTCTTTAGATGTAACGATTGCAAATGATACACCTAATATGGAACGCAATGATGTAAAACTAGGATGTGGAGCAGTACTATCTTTGATGGATGCATCACATCTAGTACATCGAGGACTTTTATATAAATTAGAAGAAATAGCAAAATCTAATAATATTAGTTTTGTCTATGATTCAATGCTTGGAGGAGGAACAGACACTGGAAATATTCATAAATCTTATGATGGAGTAATAGCAATGACTCTTTCAATACCAGCAAGATACATTCATAGTGCTCACTCAATCATAAGCCGCATTGACTATGAAGCAACAATCAATCTATTAACTGAATTTATAGCTAACTTTACGACTAAAGATCTAGAAGACCTTAGAAAAGCTAATCAATAAGATATATATAATATAATAAGAAAGTTCCTTACAAATAAAGAATTTTAAGGAACTTTCTTTTTTTTGTAATTTATATTATGCTATATATAAGTTAATAGTAGTAATACTTAATGCAATTATATAAATATATTTTATCATCATTCTTAATTTACTATTTGAAACAAAATTTATATTGAAATCAATCTATTACAAATATGTTACATTCTATTAGTGAAAGTATGATATAATTTATAGAAATAAAACTGTCATTAATATTAGAAGGAGGAAGCAATGAAAAATAAATATAACGCAATAGATTTAACAAAGTTAATTGCTTCTATTTTTATTATAGTAGTACATACATCACCAATGTTACCATACTCAAAACCAGGTAACTTCATTTTAATAAATATATTAGGAAGACTAGCAACACCATTCTTTTTTATAGCAACAGCATTCTTTATAAAAAAGAACATGATAGAAAGAGGAGATCAATATTTAAAGAAGTATATTATATCTTTAATTAAGTTATATTTAATATGGAGTTTAATATACTTACCATTAGGAATACAATGGATATCTTTAAATATTGATATACCATGGTTTTTATATCCTATAGCATTAATAGTTGCTTTATTTTATATAGGAACTTATTTTCATTTATGGTTTATACCAGCATTAATATTTTCTTTATTAGTAGTATATTATTTAAAGAAATATATGAGTTATAAAGTATTAATGATAATAAGCTTTAGTTTATTATGTT
>JAVXTN010000005.1:5423-17581 GCA_036642635.1 Erysipelotrichaceae bacterium | reverse complement strand
GAATCTTATGATATTGAAGATTTAAGAAGAATGATTAATGATAATATAGCTAAGATGGAACAATTCCAATATACAAGAAACTTAGACAACCCTGTAACTAATGTAGAAATATTTGGAAATAATAAATACTTAAGATTCTTACCAGCAGAGACATATGACTTTGGAGGATCAGTAAGTGTATTAGAAAAAAGATCTATATATAATGGAGTAGAAAGATATGAAACATTAGTAAATGCATTAGGAGCTTATATTCCTAGTGAAATAGAAAATGATTTCATGGGATTATTAAAAGAAAGACATGCAGTTAAAAAAGGAATGAACACTAATACTAAAGCAATAGTAAAAGTACTAGTATTATGTTTATTAGGATTAGGATTAGTTGTTGCAGCATTAGGTGGAGGAGTAGCATTCTTTAAAATTAAAACTAAAGTAGCTAATTCTTATATTAATGATAGTGATAACCAAACTGAATTTGCAAAAGCAGATAAAATAGTAAAAAGAGATAAAGCATTAGATGATATGGTAGCACAATCTGCTACTATTAAAGCACAAATAGATGCAGCACCTAAATTAGATGCTAAATTATTAGCAAGTATTTATTCTAATAAAATAAGTGCTAAAATTACTAGTTTAACATATGATTTATCAACAGTAGCAATAAGTGCTGAAGTTACTGATAGTAAAGATGCAGCTATTTATACACAGAATTTAGAAAATACAGGATTATATGATAGTGTTACTTATACAGGATTTAACGGTAGTGAGAAATACAGCTTTACAGTAAATGCCGTAGTTAAGGGAGGTGCTCCAGTTGAAAGTAAATAATAGAGAAAGAACCATGGTTATAGCACTTATTATATTTGCTACAGTCGCAATTGGATATGTATTAATATTTACACCAATGCTAGGAATGGTTAAAGCAGCTAAAACAGAAGCTGATGCTCAAGGTAAGATTAAAAGTGATATGAAAGATACAATTGAAATTGCTCCAAGTGTAGAAGCAGGAATACCTGCTAAAGTTAAAACAACTAAAGCAAAAACTAAGTTTATGTATGCATTAGTAAATAACATGAATACAGATTTATATACACAAGGAAATTTCAATGAATTAAAGATTACTTCAGTACAAATAACAGGAGATCCAGAAAACATGACTACATCTAATGTAGCTGTAAGTGTTGAAGGAAAGATTGGTAATATAGTTGACGCTATAACTGCAATAAACAAGGGTAACAATAGTCTTCAAATTAGTAATGTAACTATTAGTGATAATGCTGATGATAAAGCCACAGCAACATTTAATTTACAAGTGTTCCTAATGGATAAAAAGGCTTTAACAAATGAATAACAAAAAGGGGATGACCCTTGTAACAGTAATAGCCATATTCTCAATATGTCTATTACTAATTGTAGCGTTGATAGGAATTACTACTAATGCTTATAACAGAGCAATTGATGAATTCAATTCTCAACAAGCATATGAAACTGCTCATTCTGTTAGTGAGTATATTGGAACTATGATTGCTGATCCAGCCAATGGATATAACAATTATAAATCAGAAATAAGAAAGACTATTGATGCTGTACCAATGGGTACAGCACCAACTAAACAATTTAATGTTAATATTGCTAAAGATGGAAATGCTTTAGATACGCAAGTAGGATCTACTAAAGTAGGTATGTATCGCTATGATAATGGTGATGGTTTACCTGCTGAACTTCGTATATTAGTAACTACTATATACAATGGAGAAGAAAGATCATTATTAACAAGATATCAAGGTAACCAACCAGGAGGTAATGTTAATCCTGAAATTGCTAAGATATTAATGGGTTATAGTATTTATACTAATGCTCTAGTAGATGAAGGTGGAACAGTTATTCCAATTGATACTTTAGAGCCAGAGTATTATTTAGAAAATGACCCTACTCCAGATATAGTAGAAGATAATCAATATATTTATAATGATTATATAAAGAAACATTATGTAAACTATGGTTCATCATGGAGTACTGGTTTATTCGTTAACTCATATTCTCAACAAGGTGTAGGAGCTAATGAATATCCAAATGTTGCTTTAAGATGGGGTACAAAACCAATCGGTACTAAAATCGAGGATATGATACTAAAAGATAAAGATGCTACTCAAGTAAAATTGATGGGAAATAACTATAGTAGTAAAGTATTTGAATTTACAGCAAATAAAGCTGGGGATTCTAAACCTTACTTTAGAGTAATGTCTCATGAATCTAATGGATCGAAAAGTTCGACACATAACTTACAAACATTCTATCCAACCGGGAATGCAGACAATCCTTTTATATTAGGTGATTTTAAAGATTCTAATGGGAAAACAATTGCTAAGCATGAAGCTAGTTATCCTATAAAGATTAAAACGCAGAAAGTTCAAATGTATCCTTGGATTATACCACCAACTCCATCTGCTGTGTGCCCTACAGGTGATGGTGATCAAATTAATGAGAATTGTAAGTTACCTAACAATTTATCTAATAAAATTAACTATTTAGAAGACCATGGTGCTGAAACTAAAGAATTATTTATAGTGGGTGCTTCAAATAAACCTATTAAATATACTGGAGGTCTTTTAGTAAGTACGAAGCCAAAGACAGGATCAATGTCTGTCTTCATTGTTAGAGATCCAGGTGATCCACATCCTGAATTACCAATTCAAGTTGAATTCGATAACTTCCAATATGGAATGCAAAGATCAGGATCATTATTAGAAGGTCTTCCAACTTTCTTAATAAGTAATGAAAAGTTAAATATTAAAATTGATGGAGAGTCAAGTTTTACTGCATTTATGTATTTACCAAATTCAACAGTTACTTATACTATGGATTCTTCAACAAAGAACAAGATAAATGCTATTAATGAATTTATGCCAAATAGTCATGGAGCTACATCTTTACCTAATATTGCTGGAGGATTAGTTGCACAAAGAATTGTACTTGATACAACTCAATCTGGTAATAGAAGATTTGAAATGACTTACTTCCAGCCTCGTGATGCTGCGGCTGTTAATTTAAGAGTTACAGGTGGTTATATGAATCATAGTTATATTAAAACTGGAACAGGGAAGGTGATTGACTAATGAAAAATAAAAAAGGATTTACGTTGATCGAAATTGTTGTTTCCGTTGCGATATTATCAGTTGTTTCATTATTCATACTTACATCTGTTACTTCTATTGTAGGGATATACGTTAGAGGAATGAATATGCGTAAAGCTACTCATGATTTAACAAATTATATTTCTAATGGATCTGCTGATCCAAGACCTGATATTGTTCCATCAAATATTCAAGATGTTGAGTTCTCAATTGATGATGGAGTAAATAAGAAGTTTAAAGGAACAGTAGATATTAGAATTGAAACAAAAAATGAAGCATCATTAAAGAATTTTACTAAGAAAAGTTAGGAGGGGTAATCATGAATAATAAAAAAGGTGTTACGCTAATTGAGTTAATCATTGTTACTGCACTTTTAACAATAGTTTTAGGTGCTATATGGGCAATGTTTCAACCAGTTACACAATTATTTGGAGAAACTACATCAAGTGTAGATATTCAAAATACTGGAGAAATTATAGCTGCTCAGATTAGTGAAGAATTAAGATTTGCTACCGGAGAATTCTCTTATATGCAAGTGCCAGATACAACAAGTGGTGACTGTATAGGAGTAGTTGATGGAAAAGTAGTTGCAAGAATTGCAGCAACTGGAGTAGATAAACAAGTAGTTAATGAAGGAGTTTATTCAAACTATAAAGTTGAATTGAACTACTTACATGAAGGATACCGTCCAGGATTTGCTAATGTTGAAATAAAGATATTAGATAGGGATGGAGTCCAGAAATACAAGATTAACAAACAAGTACAATTATTAAATTATGGAGGAAACACTTTAACACAAAAGGTTGGGTTAACAGATACAGATGCTAAATGGTTCTGTACTAGTAAACCTGAACCAGTTGTAACACCTTAAAAGGGATAAGTGAAGAACCTTAAAAGGGGATATAAACTGAAATAATTTGATTAGGTGATAACAAAAAAGTAGTCGTTGCTTAATGCAATGACTACTTAGTTGTTGATTGCTATCTACCAAGAATTGATAAATACCAATTTGCAATTTGGGGACCATATAGTGATGCGGTATAAATACCAACAGCTAAGAATGGACCAAAAGGCATTTGAGCTTTACCGCTCTTCTTCTTCTTTGCCATTAAGAAACAAGCAAAGATTCCACCAGCAATTATACCAATAAATGCTGCTACAATGATACTTTTAGTACCAAGAAGGAAACCGGCACAAGCCATTAAACGGACATCACCGCCACCAAAGCCTCCTTTGGTTAAATAACCAATAAGAAGTAATGGAACGGAAATGATGAGCATCCCTATGATGCGATCACTTATAATTACATTTCCGAACAACATAGAAACGATAGCCAAAGCAACTAGAAATAAGTTGGTACGGTTAAGAATTTCCATAGTGTCAATATCAATCATCGTTATAACAATTAAGTCAGCTAATAACAAAGCGTTAATAACAAACTCAATTGATAAACCAAAGTGATAGAAAGAAAATGTAAAACCAAGTGCAGTAAGTGTTTCGATAAGAGGATAGCGATAAGAAATATGGCTACCACAATAACGACATTTACCCTTCAAAAATAGGAATGAGAAGATAGGTACTAAATCCTTTGCCTTAAGCTGTGTATCACAATCTGTACAGTGAGAAAAACCTTTCACAACAGTAATGTTCTTAGGAAAACGATAAATCAATACGTTTAAGAAAGAACCGATGATAGACCCTAATGCAAAGATGTAGCAATACATCAAAATTTCTAACATTGAATCACCCCATCAATATAATACAATAAATATTGATAAGAAACAATAGGAGGTAAAAAATGAAAAAAAACATTCGACTTGGTCAAGTATTATTAGAAGAAAATAAAATTACTGAACCACAACTAGACATAGCTCTACAAAAACAAAAAGAGACCAAAGGAAAAAGATTAGGTGAAATGCTAATTGAACTTGGTTTTATACAAGAAACTAGTATGTTAGAATCTCTAGCTAAAAGATTAAATATTGATTATATTTCAAATTTTAGTGATCAAATAGATGTAGAAACTACAAGAGTAGTAAGTGAAGCATTAGTAAAAAAGAATAATATAGTACCACTATACATTAGAGATGGTATATTACATGTAGCAACTAATGATCCACTTAACTTCTATGGAATAGATGATATAGCAATGTCATCAGGATTAGAAATACAAGTATCAATAGCATCTAAAAAAGATGTTGATGATGCAATAGAAAAGTTATATGCTAAAGCTGGAACAAGACAAATTATAGATGATGTTAATAACGAGTATCAAGATTATGATGCTAACGCATTATCATTAGAAGAAGCAACAGACTCTACAGAAAGAATAGATGCTTCTCCAGTAGTTCAGTTAGTAAATAACTTAGTTAAAGAAGCACAACAAGCAAATGCCAGTGATATCCACGTTGAACCATTAAAAGAAACTACAAGAGTAAGATTCAGAATAGATGGAGACTTAGTAGAACACCAGATATTAAAAGCAAATGTACATGATTTATTAGTAACAAGAATTAAGATATTAAGTGGAATGAATATAGCTGAAAAAAGAATTCCATTAGATGGAGGATTCGCAATACAATTCCCATCAGTAAAAGTAGATATCCGTGTATCTACACTACCAACAATTTACGGAGAAAAAGTAGTTATGCGTTTACTAGGAAGTGATGCTAGTATAAACTATGATATAGATGAATTAGGATTATCAGAAAATAACTATAAGTTTGTAACAAGAGCTACTATGAATTCAAATGGAATTATATTAGTAACAGGACCTACTGGATCAGGAAAGTCTACAACAACTTATTCAGTACTACAAAAGATAAGTAGTCCTAAAATTAATATAGTATCAGTAGAAGACCCAGTAGAAAAATCATTTAATAATATTACACAGGTACAAGTTAACTCTAAAGTAGGATTAACATTTGCTAGTGGATTAAGAAGTATACTAAGACAGGACCCCGATGTAGTAATGATCGGAGAGATTCGTGATGAAGAAACAGCTTCTATAGCAGTTAGAGCAGCCATTACAGGACATTTAGTTTTATCTACAATCCATACTAATGATGCAATATCTACAGTATCTAGACTTATAGATATGGGAGTTGAAGCTTATTTAGTTGCTGCTTCTGTAAGATGTATAATATCTCAAAGATTAGTTAAGAAGTTATGTCCACATTGTAAACAAAAAAGATTACTTACAAGTGATGAAAGTAAACTAATTGGAGAAGATTTAGATTATGTATATGAACCTAAAGGATGTCCATTCTGTAATAATACAGGATATAAAGGAAGAACTGCTATACATGAAGTATTAAATATAGATAGAATTATATCTAGAATGATATCTAATAATGAGAATTTAGATGTTATAAAAGCACAAGCTTTAAAGAACAATATGAGTACTTTAAAACAAGAATCAGTAAGATTATTAAAAGAAGGATTTACATCAATGGATGAAGTAATTAAATTGATTTACTCAATTGAGTAAGGGAGACAAATAAAATGATAGAAACATACTTACAAATTTCAAGACAAGTAAAAGCGAGTGATTTGCATATTACATTTGGTTTAGCACCAGTTATAAGAGTTAAGGGTTTATTACAAACTATATCTGATGAAAGATTAGGAGATGCTGAAATTGACGCTATGTTAGATTCAATATTGACTGATAAAGAAAAAGAACATTTTGCACAAGGTAATGATGTCGATACAGCGTTCTCAGATGCTGATAATCTAAGATACCGTGTTAATGCTTATAGACAAAAAGATCATGCAGCTATGGCTATTCGTTTACTTTCTGATCATATTCCTACATTAGATTCATTAGGATTACCAAAGGTTATGAAAGATTTATGTAATTTACCTAGAGGATTAAATATTGTTACTGGACCTACTGGTTCTGGTAAGTCTACTTCTTTAGCTGCTATGATAGATTATATTAATACTAATAAGAAACTTCATATACTAACTATGGAGGATCCTATTGAGTATATACATGAACATAAATCATGTATGATTAACCAAAGAGAAATTGGTAAAGATTCTAAAGATTATAATGCTGCCTTAAAGTCAGCATTACGTGAAGATCCAGATGTTATACTAGTAGGAGAGTTACGTGATTTTGAAACTATATCATTAGCTACTACTGCTGCCGAGACTGGACATTTAGTTTTTGCTACACTACATACACGTGGTGCTGCTCAAACTATTGACCGTATGGTTGATGTATTCCCTCCACATCAACAAGAACAGATTAGAACACAGTTAGCTAACTGTTTAAAATCTGTTATGTCTCAACAATTATTACCTAGAAAAGATGAAACTGGACGTATTGCTGCTTTTGAAATCATGGTTGTTAATGATGCAATTGCTAACTTAGTACGTGAGAATAAATCTTATCAAATACAAACTGTTATGCAAACTAGTCATGCTTCAGGTATGATTACACTAGATGCTTATTTAGCAGAACTAGTACAAGCAGGAGAAATAACATTAGAAGTAGCATTAGAAAAATGTAATAGTAAGGATTCTTTTAGAAGATTTACTAGAGGTTAGAAAAGATTATGGAAGGATGTACATTCTAAAGAATGTACATCCTTTTATAATGGGTAATATTTATAAAGAGTAGGGTATACTAAATATAGGATGTGAGATATGAATAAAAATTTATGGAAGTATCATTTATTAAGTATATTAGTTTTTATTAGTATTGCTTTTATTACTACACAGGTTATTACTTTTCTTATTAGTTTGGGTTATAGTAGTATAGAAAGAGGTTATATTTTAGCTAGTATAAGTATTATGGGTATTATAAGTACTATAATATTTGGTTATTTATTTGATCATTATAAAAGATATAAAAGAGTATTTATGATTGGTTATATTATATTGATTGTTGGTAGTATAGTTATGTTTAATATAACCAATCATAATATATATTATACCCTTATAATCATAGGCCTCGTAGGAGGCCTAGCAAAGTGTATTACAAGCCTTTTAGAAACTTGGATGCTATTTATTGGTAAAGATAAGTATGGACGATTAAGGGCCTCAGGGGCCCTAGGACTAGCAATAGCTAGTCCTGTAGCTGGCTACATCGTCCATATATACAGTTATACTACACTAATTACTATTAGTGTAGTACTAAGTTTAATAACTATAATATTATTATTTAATATTAAAGAAAAAAAGAAACCTAAAACTAATAAAATATATATAAAAGATATAAAAGATTTAATAACTAATAAAAGATATATTATATTAATATTAATATTCTTATCTATTTATATGATAGGTACAGCAGATCAATATGTAGTAATAGATAAGATGTTAAGGCTTGGTTCTACCACAGAGTTAGTAGGTGTAAAATTTGCTGTTCAATCTATTATGGAGATACCTATATTTATTATAGGTAGTAAGTTATTAAAGAGATTTAAAGCTATACATCTATTATTGTTAGGTACTATATTATATGGTGTAAAGTTTATAGGGTATGGTTATTTTCAAAGTCCTATACTTATTATAGCAGTAGCTAGTTTACAATTAGTTACGTTACCTCTATTATTATTAACAAGTAAAGTTTTAATAAATGAGGTAACGTCTAGTAAGTTAAAAGCTACTGCTCAAATGTTAGCTATGGCTATATATATAGGTATATCAGGTTTAATTACTCCTATAATTACTAGTCATTTAAGTAATAATATAGGATATGATAATACTTTATATATAGTAGCATTCTTCTTTATAGTACCTTTATTATTAATAATATATTATAGAAAACTAGAAAGTACTTGCAATAGTAATAGTGATGCGTTAAAATAAACTTGTATTCGATAGAGGTGCAAACGATAAGAAAATATTAAGAGTCGGTAGACATTAGATTAATATTAGAGGTAAGTTTGCCGAATTAAGTTTATAGACATATAAACTTAATGGGAGTATAGCTAATAACTATACTACTGTCTACTTCATGTAGGTGAGCTATCTTAATGACATTAATGTAATATTTTAACGTCAGTAAGCTTGCAGGCCTACTGACGTTTTTTAATAGGAGGCAATATGACAAATAAAATTTTAGAAATCGGTGGTGTCCCTTGTACAAACTTAGTAAAAGCTTGTGGAACTCCCTTATATGTTTATGATGAAACTAAACTTATAAATCAATTTGATTTATATCATAGTTATTTTAAATCTAAAGCATTCACAACAGAAGTAATATATGCTTCTAAAGCATTCTCTTGTATAGAGATGGTTAAACTAGTAAAACAATGCCACGCATCTTTAGATGTAGTAAGTGGTGGAGAATTACAAACAGCTAAACTATGTAATATGGATATGAACAATGTTTACTTCCATGGAAATAACAAAACAGAAGAAGAACTAGCAATGGCTTTTGAATATTCATGTAATATAGTTATGGATAATGTTATGGAATGCCAAAGAATAGTATCTATAGCTAATAAACTAAAAAAACATATAAATTTATTATTAAGAGTAAACCCAGGAGTAGAAGCTCATACTCATGAATATATAGTAACTGCTAAACTAGACTCTAAATTTGGAATAAGCATCACAAGAGATGCCCAATTAGCTGAAATAATGAACCTAGTTAAATCTAGTGAATATACTAATTTTATTGGTTTTCATTCACATATAGGTTCTCAAATATTTGATACAGAAGCATTTAAAGTAGCTATAGAAACATTAGTAAACTTTACTAATAAGATGTCTAAAGCTTATAGTATTAATTTACCTGTATTAAATATAGGTGGAGGCTTTGGAGTACGTTATACAGATGAAGATAAACCTTTAGCTGTTAAAGATATGTGTAGTGTTCTTATTTCTACATTAGAAAAAGAATTAGCTAAGAATCCTACAACTATTAAGAAAGTAATGATAGAACCAGGTAGATCAATTGTAGGAGAAGCTGGTTATACTTTATATAGTGTAGGTTTTCAAAAAGAAACTGTTAATAAGAAATATATCTTTGTTGATGGTGGTATGAATGATAACATTAGAGTAGCTTTATATCAAGCTAAATATGATTGTAAAGTAGCTAATAAAATGGATTTACCAGCTACACAAACAGTTAGTGTAGCTGGTAAATGTTGTGAATCAGGAGATATCCTTGTAGAAGGTATTAAACTACCAGAAGTAGTAGAAGGAGATATATTAGCATTCTATACTACTGGAGCTTATGGTTATTCAATGGCAAGTAACTACAATCGTTTAAATAAACCAGCAGTAGTATTTGCTAAAGATGGTAAAGCAAGAATTGTAGTAAAAAGAGAAAGTATTCAAGATCAATTATCAAATGATATAAATGAAGAGATTGCTTTTTAGCAATAGGAGGAAAAACTTATGATAGAAGGATCTATAGTAGCATTAATTACCCCATTTAAAGATAATGGTGATATTGATTTCGATCGTTTAGGAGAACTAATTGAACATCATATCAAAGAAAAAACTGATGGTATCTTAGTATTAGGAACTACCGGAGAATCACCTACATTAACTCATGATGAAGATGAAGCAATAGCAGCATTTACTATAAAGAAAGCTAATAAAAGAATTCCTATTATAGTAGGTAGTGGATCAAATTCTACTAAAACTGCTGTAGAACAAAGTATTAAATATGAAAAGATGGGAGCAGATGCTTTATTAGTTATTACTCCTTATTATAATAAAACTAATGAAGCAGGTATGTTAGCTCATTTTGAATCAGTAGCTAATGCTGTTAAAGTACCTTTAATTTTATATAATGTACCTTCTAGAACTGGATGTTCTATAAGTATACCAGTACTAACAAAACTTAGTAAAATGAAGAATATTGTAGCTATTAAAGAAGCTAGTGGTAATATATCTTATGCTATGAATGTAGCTAAATTATGTAATGATGAATTCTGTATGTATTCAGGTAATGATGATATTGTAGTACCTATGTTATCTATTGGTAGTAAAGGAGTTATATCTGTTGCTGCTAATATAATACCTAATGAAATGCATACATTAGTAAGAGAATATTTAGATGGTAACATAGAATCTTCTTTAGCTATTCAATTAAAATACTTAGAATTTATTCATGCTTTATTTATAGAAACTAATCCAATCCCAATTAAAGAAGCTATGTTAATTGCTAAACATGGAGTAGGTGGTTATCGTTTACCTTTAACTAATATGAGTGATAGTAATAGAGAAGTATTAAAAGCTACAATGAAAGTGTTAAAGAATTAATATGAATATAGCACTAGTAGGTTATGGTACTATGAATTCTTTAGTAGCTAAAAAGATTGAAGAAAGTAAAGATTTAGACTGTGTAGGTATTGTAGATATTGGTTATTATAAATCTTTAGATGAAATTAAAAACTCTTTTGATGCTATTATAGATTATTCATATCCTGGTAATTTAGATATGATTTATGATTATGTTAGTAGAACTCATACTCCAGTAGTTATAGCTACTACTGGTCATACTGATGAACAAATAAATAAAATACATGAATTAAGTAAAGTAGCTCCTGTAGTATTTACAGGTAATTTCTCTTTAGGTATTACTGTAATGGAAAAAGTATTAAGAGATATTGCTCCTATATTAAAAGATAAGTTTGATATAGAAGTAATAGAAAAACACCACAATAAGAAAGTAGATGCACCTAGTGGTACTGCTAAAATGTTAGTAAGAGCTTTAAATCCAGATCATGAATATGAAGAAGTATATGGAAGAAGTGGATTTAAAAAAAGAGAACATGAAATAGGAGTAAGTGCAATAAGAGGTGGAACAATAGCAGGAGAACATACAGTATTATTTGCAGGAGAAGATGAAGTATTAGAAATAACTCATGAAGCTCATAGTAAATTAATATTTGTTAATGGTACTATTACTGCAGTAAGATTTATTATTAATAAACCTTATGGTTTATATAATATGAATAATATTCTTTTTAATGAATAATATAAATAACAAAAGATGATTAGTTAATCATCTTTTGTTTAGGATGGAGATTATATGAAAACTTATTTGATTGA
>JAVXTN010000005.1:0-5413 GCA_036642635.1 Erysipelotrichaceae bacterium | reverse complement strand
GGGGAAATGATAATATAGAAGGAGCAAGCGATTTTATAGAGGATTTATTTAATAAGAATATACCTTATCTTTTCTTAACTAATAATGCTACTAGGACTGCTAAACAGAATGTAGAACATATGCTTAATTTAGGTTTTAAACATATTAAAGAAGATGATTTCTTTACTAGTAGTATGGCTGCTGCTAAATATATTGCTAAGTTAAATGGTGGTATGAATGCTTATGTTATAGGAGAAGATGGCCTTAAGGAGGCCTTAGTTAAAGAACATTATACTATTACTAATAATACTAGTATTACTAGTGATTATGTTTTTGTTGGTTTAGATTCTAATGCTACTTATATAGATTATTCTAAAGCTCTACAAGAACTTTTAAAAGGATCATTATTAGTTGCTACTAATAATGATCGTAGACTTCCTAAGGGTGATAGTTTTGCGATTGGTAATGGTGCTATTGTTGATATGTTTGAATATGCTAGTGAACAAACTAGTATAAAGATTGGTAAGCCTTATAGTCCTATATTAGATGAGGCTCTAAATTATCTTAATCTTACTAAGGATGATGTAATTCTTATTGGAGATAATTTAGAGACTGACATCGCTTTAGGTTATAATAATGGAGTTAAGACAATCTTTGTTACTAGTGGTGTACATAATGAATCAGATATAGAAAAATTTAAAATTTATCCAGATATTACAGTTGCTGCTTTAAAAAACATAAATAATGCCTAGGACAGGAACTATTTATGTTTTTTATTAGCAGTAAAACAATTTTCTATAAAGTACTTAAATATTAAATTATTATTTAGGTATTCTGGATGCCATTGTACTCCTACAATATGGTTATATTGAATCATTTCAATATAACCATCATCACTTATAGCTAATATTTCAAAATTTTTAGCTAATGTTTTTATAGCTTGGTGATGAAAACTATTTACTTTAATTACTTTAGTATAGGTACTTAGTTTTGAATTAGGAGTAACAAATACGCTATGACTAGTACTTGTCTTCTTTGTTGTTTGTGCATGATTAGATATATCTTGATGTAGTGTACCTCCAAAGAATACATTTATTATTTGTATACCTCTACATATTCCTAATATAGGTTTATTAGCTTTATAAAAGGATTCTAGAAGATTAAAGTCATATTGGTCAATAGGTATAGGGTATATATTGGTAGAGGTAAGGTTAACCTCTTTATAATGTGATGCATCTATATCTAGACCTCCACTGATAATTAAAGCATCACATAAGGTTGTATAATATTCATAGTTTATAGTGGGTGGTATAGGAATAATTATACAATTATTCCTATTTAAGTAATTGATATAAGCTTCTTTAATAAAATAGTAATCTTCATTATAACGACAAGTTATTCCAATAGTTAGCATAGTTCTTTCCTCACTCTATTAATAATATATGATTGAAATAAAAAAATGTAAAAAAATACAAAAATATTGTTGACAAAGACCTTAAAACTTAGTATCATTTATACAGGTGGAAACACCTCGTGCCGGTCCCCTAACTTATTCTTTCTTCCCCCACCCATATGGATAAGTTAGTATCTCCCCCAAAAATATGGGGCCGGTAACGTAACATCATTGAAGGACGCCATCGGGCGTCTTTTATATTTTATAAAGGAGTGTTAAAATGATTATAGCAGAGTTGAATGATCCTACAGTAAGTAAACCTAGTTCTTATATAGATAGAGTAACAGTAAGAGTATTAGCTTTTAATACTAATAATGAACTAGCCATATTATATATTAAAGGAGAAGATGAATTTGGAATTCGACATCACTATGAAACTATAGGTGGTGGAGTAGAACCTAATGAAAGTTTTGAAGAAGCTATTAAAAGAGAAGTAATGGAAGAAATAGGCTTAGAATGTACCATCATATCTAATGTAGGTACTATAATAGACTATTACAATCTAATCGGAAGAAGAACTATTTCTAATTATTTTGTTGTTGATTTACTTCCGAAACAGTATCCATTAAATAGAACAGAAGAAGAATTAACATTAGATATGTCTTTAAAATATATTAGTGTAGAAGAAGCATTAAAAGAATTAACTTATAATAATGTTATAAGTGTTAATGAATTAATCCAAAGAAGAGATGCTAGAGCTTTAAAATATTATTTAAAACATAAAAAGTAAACGTTTACTTATTAAAATAGATTATGTATAATAGAGAAGATGAATTTTATATTAGATTATCGGAGGAAAGAAAATGAAAAAAAGAGATCGAGCAATACTTGAACAACAAAAGGCTATATTGATGCAAAGCCGTAAGAATGCTAGAGTTATGTTGTTTCTAGCTGTAGCTTTATTAGTATGTATTATTCTTCAAACAACTGGTGTTACGCCACAATGGACTACTGAAGCGATGGTAATTCTTATTATGGCAGCTATTGTATTTTCTGCTTATAAGAATTATAAGGTTATGGATGATAGTAAGTCTAAGAAATTATTTATTATAGTTTCAGTTGTAGCTTTTATTATTAGTTTCATATCTGCTTCACATTTGTTGAATATGATGTAAGACAATCAATGCCATATCACTTCTAGGAAGTGATATGGCATTTATTTTTTATAAGGTAGAGAAATTCCTTGGTAGGAATTTCTCTTGAGGAGTTCTTTGTCGATGTTGTTTAGGACGATAGTTTTGTTTAGAGTCCAGATAGGAGCAATTAATTGATCTTTTATACCATCGCCTGTAAGGCGTTGGATTATTATATTGTTAGGTATTACTTCTAGTTGTTTAACAACAGTATCAATATATTCTTGAATAGTTTGGAGTTTAAATTCATTGTTTAGATACATATCAGCAATTTTAGTATTCTTTAAGATATGTAGCATGTGTATCTTTATAGCATGTATTGGTAGTTGTCCGATTGTAAAGGCACTGTTTATCATCATTTCTGATGTTTCATTAGGTAGTGAATTCATTAGATGTACACATATCTTTAAATTAGTTTTACTTAATTTATATACCATATCTTTAAATTGTTCATAGCTATGACCACGATTAGTTAATTCTGCTGTAGTATCATATATAGATTGGAGACCTAGTTCAATCCATACATCTTTTTTAGTAGTTAAAGAATCTAGGTAAGCTATTTTTTCATCATCTAAACAATCAGCTCTAGTAGCTATGCATATTCCTATACAATCGTCTCTATCAATGAATTGATCAAAGCACTCATGTAATGTACTTAGTGGCGCATAGGTATTGCTAAAGGCCTGAAAATAGGCCATAGCAATACCTATAGGCCACTTATTTAGCATTATTGCTTTACCTTCATTAAATTGAGTTTTTAAATCATCTTTAATATTTCCAGCACAATCACCACTACCTAAACTACTACAAAATATACAACCACCAACTCCACAAGTACCATCTCGATTAGGACATCCAAAATTAGTATTTAAAGCAACTTTAAATACTTTATGGTTATATTTATGTTTTAGATAATAGTTCCAAGTATGATAACGTTTATTGTCATCACTATATATAAAAGGATTATTGTAATTATTCATATGATCACCTATCTGCTATTATAGCTATAATTTAGTACTAGCTTATTTTATAGCTGAATTATAGTTTTGTAAACATACATCTTATAATAATTATATAAACTACTATTATTAAGTAATTTATATAGATTATTGTAAGTATTTATTTTTATATATTTAATATTTTCACTTGATAATGTATATTAGCAAAAAAACTTAAAATAGTAGTATAAAAACTTTGTTATTTATTATATAATAGATAAAACAGATATGGAAGATATGGAGTAAAGTTAATGGAAAATCATTGTATTAGTGTTGGAAGTTTTGATGTTCATTACATCTTGCTTCGGAAACAGGTTAAAAATATTAATTTAAGAATTAATTCTAGTGGTGAGATTTGTGTTAGTGCTAATAAGTTTGTTCCTATTGATAAGATAGATAAGTTTGTTGGTTCTAAGGTTGAGTGGATTCTTGAGCGTCGTAGACAGATTAATAAGAGGATGGAAATCTCTAAGCCAGACTTTGTTAAGCGTCAGATTACTATTTTTGGTTATGATTTAAAGATTAAGATTAGTATTCAAAAGTATAATCGTGTTACTTATGATAATGAGTATCTTTATGTTTATTTAAAGTCTAAGGATGATTTGGAGAAGGTTATTAAGAAGTTCTTGAAGCAGCTTTGTAGGGATGTTTATGATGATATTTGTAAAATTACTTATAATACTATGCTTAAAGATTATCAAATTGAGTATCCTAATATTAAGATTAGGGAGATGACTTCTCGTTGGGGGTCTTGTATGCCTAATAAGAATCAGATTACTTTGAATTCTAAGCTTATTCATTATCCTATTGAGTTTATTGAGTATGTGATTTTACATGAGTTTGTTCATTTTATTCAGCCAAATCATAGTAAACAGTTTTATTCTATTATAGAAAAATATATGCCAAATTATAAGAATGTGCTTAATGAAGTACAGGCATAGGAAGGTAGGAATTTATGGTTAAAATTATAACAGATACAAGTGCTTTATATACTATTGAAGAGGGTAAAGCATTGAATTTACATGTCTTACCTTTATGTGTTAGCATTTTAGGTGAACAGTATAGAGATTTAGCAATAGATACTAAAACTTTTGTAGAAAAGATTAAACAAGGTGGAATACCTAGTTCTTCACAACCTCCAATTGGAGAAGTAATAGAAGCTTTTGAATTATACGATGGAGAAGAAATTATTAATATATGTATGGCTGATGGACTATCAGGTACTTATCAGTCAGCATTAGGTGCTAGAGAAGAAGCTAAGAATAAAGAAGATATACATGTAGTTAATTCAGAAATACTATGTGGACCACAAAGATACTTAGTACAAAAAGCATTGAAATTAGCTAATGCTGGTGAAAATGCAAAGAAGATATTAAGTGAATTGGCATATAGTATTGAGGAATGTGGATCATTCCTAATACCACAAGATTTTGATTTTCTTAAAAGAGGAGGAAGATTAAAACCAGCAGCCTCAGTAATAGGAGGATTATTAAAACTAAAACCAATTATGCAACAAGTAGAACACGGAACAAGATTAGATAAATATGGAATAAAAAGAACAATGTCTGGAGTAAGTAATTCTATTATAGAATACTATAAAGAAATTAAAATTAGTGCTAAACATAAAATTTATATATCTCATGCCTTTGCACTAGAAGCAGCAGAAGGAATAAAGAAAACAATCCAAGAAGCATTCCCAGAAACAGAAATAGAAATGCTAGAACTATCAGCAGCCTTTATAACACAAGGTGGACCTGGATGTGTAGCAATTCAATACATAAGAAAATAAACAATAAAAGATTCCTAGAAGAGGAATCTTTTATTATGAAGATAAGAAGGGGACTCGTAAG
>JAVXTN010000004.1:8034-20132 GCA_036642635.1 Erysipelotrichaceae bacterium | reverse complement strand
TATTCATTGCTATTTTAACATTATCTAATACTGTTAGTTCACTGAATAATCTGATGTTTTGGAATGTTCTTGCTATTCCTAATTCACATATATGATATGGTTTCTTATTGTTTAATAGGGTTGTTTTACCATCATAAGTAAATTCTATTGTTCCACTAGTTGGTACATATACTCCGGTTAACATATTAAATAATGTTGTTTTTCCGGCTCCATTAGGTCCGATTAATCCGATTAATTCATTTTCATTTACTTCTAAATTAATATTAGAGTTAGCGCATAGTCCACCAAAATTCTTAGTTAAATTTTTAACTGATAGTACTGACATATTAGCTTACCTCCTTTTTACTAAATTTCTTCTTAATATTTATAATCTTAGTCTTTATTATACTTGGTATATCCTTAACTTTAGTTATATCTATTTCCTTATTTCCAAATAGTCCTTTAGGTCTAAATACCATAATAGCTATAATAGCTGCTGCATATAATATATTTCTTATTGATGAGTAAGATTGTAGAGCCATATTTATTAGTCCTAATACTATAGCTGCTACTACACTTCCACTTAATGATCCCATTCCACCAAATACTACGATTACTAATATATCGATGGACATTTGAACATTAAATGCTTCTGGTGCAATAATACTGAAGTAAGATGCATATAATGCTCCTGCTACACTCGCTATACCTGCTCCAATTATAAAACTTATTGTCTTATATTTTGTTGTATTGATTCCTACTGATTCTGATGCTATTTCATCTTCACGTACAGATGCTGTTGCACGACCATGACTAGATTTAGCAAAATTAACTATAATTACGATTGCTAGTAATATAGCTATAAACATTATAGGCCACTTAGTTAATACTGGTATATTGCTCATACCAGCTGCTCCATTAGTTATTTTCATATTTAATACTGCTATTCTAATGATTTCTGAAAATCCTAAAGTTGCTATAGCTAAGTAATCTCCTCTAAGTCTAAAGGTTGGTATTGCTATAACTAATGCTACAATAGTAGTTATAATGATTCCTAAAAGGATACCTAGTAGTAGTCCTAAATAATTAGGAATTTTAACTAACATAATTGCTGCACTATAGGCACCTACTGCCATAAATCCAGCGTGTCCAAGTGAGAATTGTCCACTAAATCCTACGATAAGGTTTAGTCCTAATGCTAATAATATATTTATACATACTGTAAATAATGTAATTTGATGAAAGTATCCTATAACTTTAGTTGATATTAATATTTGGATAATTGTAAATAGGGCTGCTGCAAAGATTGTCCAACTTATATTCTTTTTATTTAACATTTTTTTCATCGTTAGCACCTACACTTTTTCCTTAACATTCTTACCTAATAATCCTGTAGGCTTAAATACTAATATAATGATTAAAACGATGTATACTACTGCATCTTTTAATAGTGATGATGCATATCCACTTACTAGAGTTTCAATTACTCCAATTGATACTCCTCCAATAAGTGCTCCTGGTATACTTCCTATTCCTCCAAATACTGCTGCTATAAATGCTTTTAATCCTGGTGTGAATCCCATTAATGGAGATATAGAGTTATAGTAAATCCCTACTAATACTCCGGCTGCTCCTGCTAATGCTGAACCTATAAGGAATGTATAAGATATTGTAGAGTCTACATTTATTCCCATAAGTTGTGCTGCATCTGGATCTACTGATACTGCTCTCATTGCTTTACCAATCTTAGTCTTATGTACAATAAACTGTAACAATACCATTAATACGATTGTAGTAACAAAAATTAATATTTGTATAGTTGATATATTAACTCCACCTATAGTAAATATTTTATTATCTATAACTTCTGGAAATGTCCTTACACTTGCACCCATAACGTACATCATACCATATTCCAAAAACATCGAAA
Source organism: Erysipelotrichaceae bacterium (assembly GCA_036642635.1). Classification (GTDB taxonomy): domain Bacteria; phylum Bacillota_I; class Bacilli_A; order Erysipelotrichales; family Erysipelotrichaceae; genus JAVWHP01. Next base: position 18,223 of record JAVXTN010000004.1, on the reverse strand, counting down.
CTCCGATAGCCGTAATCAATGATGTAATTCTTGATGCGTTTCTTAACGGCTTGTATGCCACCTTCTCTATTAGTACTCCTAATAGTCCACATACTACCATTGCTATTAATAATGCTGGAATTAGTCCAACTTTTAATGATGTGATGGTCATATAACCAACGTAGGCTCCAATCATATAGATATCACCGTGGGCAAAGTTTATTAATTTAATAATTCCGTATACCATTGTGTATCCTAAGGCTACTAAAGCAAAGATGCTTCCTAGTGATAGCCCGTTAACTAACTGTTGTAATAGTTGTTGCATATTTTCACTCCTAACGTAAATAAGGCGAAATACGAATATTTCACCTTATTTTATCATAATTTATGTTTTTATTCTAGTAATTGATTGTTTCTACAGTTGTTTGTTTTCCTTGTGTTAATTGTACTACTTTGATTTGTTTTTTAGCAACGTGGTTTTTATCCATTGAGAATTCACCTGTTACTCCTTTAAAGCTCTTAGTATCTTCTAGTGCCGCTACTAGCTTATCTGGTTCTGTTGATTGTGCTCTTTCAATAACATCTTTAGCATAGTATGCTAGGTCGTATCCTAATGCTGCGAATGCTCCTGGAGCTTTCTTATATTTAGTATTAAACTTTTCGATAAATTTAGTTACTTTTTCATCTTTATCTAAACTTGAGAAGTGAGTAGTATAATATACATTATCTAAATTCTTAGCTCCTGCTAAATCTACAAACTTAGAATCGTCAAATCCATCAGTTCCTAGAATTGGTGCGTTGATTCCACTTTCTCTTGCTTGTTTAACTAATAATCCTGCTTGTTCATAGTAACCTGCTACTACTATTGCATCAAATCCTTTATTCTTAATCTTTGTAAGGATAGAATTAAAGTCTTTCTCATCTTTAGCATATGCTTCTGTAGCTACTACTTCACCAGTATATTTACCAGCAAATGCAGTTTTAACTCCATTAGCGTAATCACTTGCACTATCATAAATTACTGCTACTTTTTTAAATCCCTTTTCAGTAGCAAAGTTAGCTAATGCTTGTCCTTGGAATGAATCATTAAAACAAGTTTTAAATCCATAAGCTGTAGTACTTCCATCTGCTTCTAAAGTCGCACTATCTTGTGTAGCTGATGCACTAATAGTTGGTATCTTAGTAATCTTAGCTTGTGAATATGCCGCCATAGTATTACCACTTGTTGATGGTCCTAAAATCATAACAGCTCCTTGATCAGCTAATCTTTGTGCTACTGATTTAACTTCCTTAGTATCAGATTTGTTATCTATTTTTAATAGTTCTACCTGTTTACCGTTAATTCCACCAGCTGCATTGATTTCCTCAATTGCCATTTCAATTCCTTCAATATGAGCAATTCCATATTGAGCAACTCCACCTGATTGTTCATAGTTTAAACCAATTTGAATTTTACTGTCGTCCTTCTTTGGACCTCCACATCCGACTAGCATCGCTAATGCTAGACATGACACACCTAATCTTTTAAATATAGTTTTCATATCGTCACCTATTTTCCTTCATGTAATAAGTATATACGTTCTGAAAAAATTTTCAAGTCTCATTACCATCTTTTTTAAATATTTCTATCATTTTGTTACATCCAAACATAAGTTTAAACATATCACCACCCCTAAATAATATTACCTCCAAGCAATCTAAACTATGCCCACCCACCACCCAATCAAACTTTAGTTATTTTTAAGATATAGTTTTTACTTTTTATTTAAGCTATAGTATAGTTTAAAACCTTATGTTATATTATGTTTAGTTGTAAAACAAACGATTGTTTCAGGTCCATAAAACTCCCTAATACAACTTAGTTATGGACGAAAAAAAAGACGCTTTAAACTGGCGTCTTTTCTTTCGTCCAAATAATATTAAAATTAATAATTATTTAGTTTTTTCAATAATTTCTTTAAAAGAATCAGCTTGTAAACTAGCTCCTCCAATTAAAGCACCATCGATATCTTCCATTGCCATGTATTCAACAATGTTGTTTGGTTTAACTGATCCACCATATTGGATACGTACTTTATCAGCTACTTCTTTACCAAAGATAGTTGCTACAACATCACGTACTGTTTTACAGCAGTCTTGTGCAATTTCTTTAGTAGCAGATTTACCAGTACCAATAGCCCAAATAGGTTCATAAGCTATAACTACTTTTTCCATATCAGCAGCAGCAATATTAGCTAAGCTACCTGTTAATTGAGTTTTAATAACTTCAGCAGTTTTACCAGCATCAAATTCAGCTTCTGTTTCACCAATACAAAGAATTGGAGTCATGTTAGCAGCTAATAATCTAAGTGCTTTTTTATTAACAGTTTCATTAGTATCTCCGAACATTTGACGACGTTCTGAGTGACCAATAATACAGTATTCTACACCAATTTCTTGTAACATAGGTACTGATACTTCACCAGTGAAAGCTCCAGTATCTTCAAAGTGACAGTTTTCAGCAGCAACAATTAAGTTTTTTGCATTTTTAACTGATTCAGCTAAAGATAAGAATGTAGCTCCTACTCCAAAAGTAGCATTATTGTGACAAGTTCCATCAACAGCTTTAATAAATTCAACTGCTTCAGCAACTGTTTTGTTCATTTTCCAGTTTCCAACTATAATAGGTTTTCTCATTTTATTTCTCCGCAATTACCGCAATACCAGGTAATTCTTTTCCTTCCATATATTCTAATGAAGCTCCTCCACCTGTTGAGATGTGAGAGAACTTTTCTGCAAATCCTAATTGGATAGCAGCTGCTGCAGAGTCTCCTCCACCAATAACAGTAGTAGCTCCAGGTAATGCAGCTATAGCAGTACAAACTTCTAATGTACCTTTAGCAAAAGGTTTCATTTCGAATACTCCCATAGGTCCATTCCAAACTACAGTTTTAGCACCAGCTAAAGCTTCTTTATATAATTCAATTGATTTAGGTCCAATATCTAATCCCATGTAATCAGCAGGAATTGCATCATTTGCAGCAATAACAGTTTTAGCATCTTCAGCAAATTTATCAGCACACACATGATCAATTGGTAATAATAATTTACCATCAGCTTTAGCTAAGTATTCTTTAGCTAATTCTAATTTATCTTCTTCTACTAATGATTTACCAACATTATACCCTTGAGCTTTTAAGAATGTATAAGCCATTCCTCCACCAATAAGTACTTTATCAGCAATCTTTAATAAGTTATCAACTACAGCAATCTTATCAGATACTTTAGCACCACCAATAATAGCAACGAATGGACGTACTGGAGTATCTACTGCAGCTCCTAACATTTTTACTTCTTTTTCAACAAGGAATCCTAATGCTGAAGGTAAAATTGATGGAATACCAGCAGTTGAAGCATGAGCTCTATGTACAGAACCAAATGCATCTTCTACAAACAAATCACCAAGAGAAGCCCAGTATTTAGCTAATTCAGGATCATTTTTAGATTCACCTTTTTCATAACGTGTATTTTGCATTAACACAATTTGACCATCTTGTAAGTTTTCTACAGCTTCTTCTAATTCAGGTCCTCTAGTTACAGGAACAAATGTTACTTTAGTATCTACAACTTCTGCTAAACGAGTTGCAACAATATCCATGTTGTTCTTAGCTTTGTCAGAAGCAGTCTTATCTGCATCTTTGTGATCAACTTTTCCTAAGTGAGACATTAATATTACTTTTGCTTTGTTTTCTACAAGATATTTAATTGTAGGTAGTGCTTGAATAATACGGTTATCATTAGTGATAACTCCATCTTTTCTAGGTACATTGAAGTCAACACGTACGATTACTCTTTTACCGCTAACTTCTAAATCTTTTACAGTTCTTTTTGCCATTTATAATTCCTCCTTAAAATTGCATTCTAATTATATCACTACTCTAATTTTTAGTAAACTACTACCCTTGTTTTTAGCAAAAAAAGGAGCTTTAGCTCCTTATTTTAGTTCATTATTACCACCAATTATGGTTTCATACTGTTTAGCTGCTCTAATGTTAGGATTTACTCCATCCATTTCATTAAGTTTTTCTACTAATGTATTAGCTGCTAAAGCACAACTATTAGCTTCTGCACTTATATGTGCTAATACTATTTCTTTAGTATTAGCACTTATAATTCTACTTAATAGTTGTGCACTATCACCATTACATAGATGTCCTTCATCATTTAATATTCTAGTTTTAATATAGTAAGGTCTACTAGTTTCCATTAACATTTCTATATCATGGTTACTTTCAAATATATAATAATCAGCATCTTCTATATACTTTAAATTCTTATCACTTACATATCCTGTATCAGTTATATATACTAGTTTTTCATTACTATCGTGTATTATATATCCATTGGTATTAGGAGAATCATGTGATAATGGTATACATTGGATATGTAGGTTATCAATATCAAATTCTTCATAAGGTTCTATATGATTATAATTATCTGTTTCTAAATGACAACTAGCATAAGTTTCTACATCATTAAATAATTTAAGTTGGGAAATATGGTCCTTATGTGCATGAGTAACTAATAGTGCTTTAGCTTCATCTATATTGAATTGTTCTTCTTCAAATTTACTTGTTAAATACTTCTTAGTAGTACCACAGTCTATTACTAACTTAGTAGTATTACTTTCAATAATACAGCAATTACCTTTAGATCCAGATGCTAATAGTCTAAACTTCATATTAACATCCTAAGTAGTCACAGCCGTCCATGACTCTTCCATTATATCTTACTTCAAAGTGTACATGGGCTCCAAATGCATAACCTGTATCTCCTATATTACCTATTTGTTGTCCTTTACCTACTACAGCTCCTGGATAGAAGAAACCAGGTCCTGACATATGTCCATAGTAAGTAGTAAATCCATTACCATGGTCTATAGTAATATGATATCCACCCATAGAATCATAACTGTTATTAATTACTACTCCTCTATCACTAGCTAATACCGGTCCCCAGTTATTATATGAATCCTGAATATCAGTTCCATTATGTCCATAGTAACAACCTACTCTACAAGTTACAATTGGATTATTAACTGGATATCTAAAGTTACCATTACCAACAGAAGGTTCTACATAAGTACCAACTCTAACAATTTCTTTTTGAGGTTCTTCAATAACCATACTTGAGATTGCTTCTCCACTCTTTAATTCTCCATTAATATAAACTTCTTCATACTTAACATTCTTATAACCTAATAATTCTTCTTGAACTACAATAGTTTGTCCTTCAGGTAATGATGCATCTAATATCTGTTCACTAGCATCTGGATAAACTGTTTCTTTCTTTAAATTCTCTTTTACTACTTTAATATCTATAGGACTATTAAGTTCAGATACATTCAGTTTCATTCCTGCTGTTAATAGTTGTGTTTCACTCTTTAATGTTTCAGCATTTATAGACATTAAACGTTTAACTGATATTCCATGTTGCCAAGCAACTCCTTCTACAGTATCAAATTCTTTTACTTCATAGTATTCAATAGCTGTATCATATCCATAAGTTAAATAGTAGTTAGCTTCATTCTTATCTTTTAATATTTTAGATTCAGGTGCTAGTCCTTTAGATATTTTAGCATCATCTAAAAATTCAAAGCTTACATCTCTTGTTCCATAGTTAACTAGTTCTGGTGTCTTTTGTTTATTCTTTAAGATATCATAACTACTTTTAGAAATAAAATTTAGTGCAAAGTCTTCTCTTGCATCAATGAAGTCATCTACATTTTTAACATAGGTTACTGCTCCATTACTGAATTCTATTTTATTTACTTCTACTGAGAATAGATCATTACGGTCTAAGCATTTTATTATTTCATCATCTTTATCTTCATAGTTTATAAAGGTTAATTCTTTTTGTACGTGTATATCTTCTCCTAGTCCTAATTTAGAATCTGGGAAGTTATCTTGATAGCGTTCATCGTGTACTTTATCTAATAGTTTTTCTAGTTTAGAATAGTCTTGTAGTATCCCAATTCTTTTTTCTTTTAAATATATTGTATATATATCATGTGCTGTTTCACTAGTTCCTATCATTGCTTGTTTTATAATTACATCGTCTTCTTTTGTTTGTTTAATGTTTTCTTCTAGTTCTAGTTTCGCTGCATTACTTGTATTTGGTAGTGCATAGGTTAATATAGCACTTAATACTATTGCAAAGGCTACGCATATAATTGTTTTTTTCATTGCTTCTCCTTACTGTATAAATCTACATATTAAAGAATCGACTTATACTCTTTTGGAATCCTAATTCTAATCTTTTTGTTTGTCCATTACGGTGTTTAGCGATATCTACTTCTGTTGTGTCTAGATGTTTTGGATCATCTTGAGCGTCTGCTTCTTTTGTATAATATTCTTCTCGATATAGGAACATAACAATATCGGCATCTTGTTCAATTGCTCCTGATTCACGCAAGTCAGATAGCATTGGTCGTTTGTCTGTTCTTGATTCTACTCCACGTGCTAGTTGTGATAATGCTATTACTGGTACTTCTAATTCTCTTGCTAGTGCTTTTAATGCACGTGAAATTTCTGATACTTCTTGTTGTCGATTATCTCCACTGCTTTTACCATTAGAACTAATAAGTTGTAGATAATCGATTACAACTAGGTCTAATCCGTGTTCTGATTTTAATTTTCTACATTTTGAGAATATTTCTGGTACTTTTAGTGTTGCTGAATCATCTACATATAGTTGTGCCATCATTAATTCATTTGCTGCTTCATATATTGTATTAAATTCATCATCTTTTAAATTACCACTTCTAAACTTAGTGCTTAATATTTCTGATTTGGCTGACAATATTCTTTTCATTAGAGATTCGGCTGGCATCTCTAATGAAAAGATTGCTACTGCTCCTTCATTGTATTGAGCTGCATTCATTGCTAGATTTAGTGCAAAGGCTGTTTTTCCCATTGCTGGTCTTGCTCCTAATATTATTAGGTCTCCTCTTTGGAATCCATTAGTTACTTTATCTAGTTCATGATATCCTACTTTAATTCCTGTTATAGAATCTTCACTAGCTCTTAGTTTTACTAATTCTTCCATTACATCACTTACTACTTCTTTACTGCTTTTAAAGTCACGTGCTCTTCTTTTTCTTGTTACATCTAATATTAGTTTTTCAGAATTATCTAATATTACATCTAAATCATAGTTATTATCAAAACCATCTTTAGCTATCTTTTCTGCTGTTTCTATTAGATGTCTTATTTGTGCTTTACTTTGTATTAGTTCTATATAAGCTATTGCATTAGCTGATGATATAGCACAATCACATAGTCTTAATATGTAGTCTGCTCCTCCACTCATTTCTAATTTTTTAGTATCATTTAATCTTGTTACTAGTGTAGTAGCATCTACTGCTTGTCCTTCATCATTTAATTCTATCATAGCATTAAATATTAACTGATGTTTATTTTCATAAAATTCTTCTTTACTTAAAGCTTGATCATATACTGTTCTTATAACATTAGGGTATATTAGCATTGCTCCTAATATAGCTTGTTCTGCTTCTATAGCATTAGGTAATTGCTTTATCATTATTACTTACCACTTACATGAACTTTAATACTACCTATTACTTTATTTTTATATAAATCTATTTTAACATAGGTTACACCTAGTCCACTAATTGATGTAGCATCAATTATCTTTCTTTTGTCTACTTTAATGTCATGTTGTTTTACTAGTGCTTCTACTACGTGTTTCATTGATATAGCTCCAAAGGTTCTTCCTTCAGCTCCTACTTTTACTTTAAATTCTAATGTTAGTTCTTCTAATTTAGCTTTTAATGCTATTGCATTAGCTTCTTTTTCTTCTTCTAGCGCTTCACTATCTGCGTTTTGTCTGTCTAGTATTTCTTTACTGCGTTTAGTTGCTTCTACTGCTAATTTATTTTTAACTAAGAAGTTGCGTCCATAGCCATCTGCTACTTCTACGATTTCTCCTTTTTTTCCTAAATTCTTAACATCATTTATTAGTATTACTTTCATTTTGTTTTTCCTCCTTTAAATATATGTCTATCGTTTCTTTACATTCTTTTTCTAGGATTTCTACTGTTGTGTCTACACGTTGTAGTGCAGCGGCTGTAAAGTGTCCTCCTCCATGCATGGATTCCATTATTACTTGAACATTAATTAGTCCACTAGAACGTGCAGATATAGCTGTAGTCACTGGTCCATCCTTAGCTATTACAAAGCTAGCTTCAATACCTTTAATAGTTAATAAGTAATCAGCTACTTGTGACATTAGTGTTCTTGTTACTACTGTTTCTTCTTTTAATGCTGCTATAACTATGTTCTTATCATACATTTTAGCATACTTTAATATTAATGTCTTTCCAGTAACATCATCAAAGCTTTCTTTTAATAGTCCTTCTGCTGTAATAGGATCTACACCTAACTTCTTAAGACTAGCTGCTGCTTCAAAGGTTCTACTTCCAGTTCTTGTTTTAAATCTATTAGTATCTATAAGTATTCCTAAATACATAATAGTTGCTTCTTCTTCATATATATGTAACTTAGTAGTTTGATAGGGTATAAACTCTACTACTAATTCACTTACTGAACTTGCTGCTGATTCTACATATACTAATAATGGATTATATATAAAATCTTCACTTCTTCTATGATGATCTATAACTATAACCTTATCTAATTTACTTAATATTTCAGGAGCATTAGATTGACTAGGATTATGATGATCTACTGCTATCACTAGATCTCCACTCTTAGCTGTCTTTAATGCTTCAGCATCACTTATAAACTTATGTCTCTTATTCAATATCGTTTGATATTTATTCATTGCTTCAGCCAACTGTTGCTCAATTCCACCACTAGTGGATACAATATAAGCCTTCTTATCATAAGCTTGTACTAAGCTGCTCATAAATAGTGCTGATCCCATACAGTCAAAGTCCATATTTTTGTGTCCTACTATAAATACGTTTTCTGCTTCTAGGATTGCTTCTTTTATTGCTTGTGACATTACTCTTACTCTTACTCTGCTTCTTTTTTCTGGTGCTTCTGAGTTTCCTCCAAAGAATTTGACGTCGTCTCCGTATTTACGGATTGCTACTTGGTCTCCTCCTCTACTTTGTGCTAGTTCTAGTACATCATTTACCATGGTGTCTAGTACTCTTAAATCTTTACTTCCTCTTGCAAATGCCATTGATAGTGTTATTGCTGCTTCTATTTCTCCACTTGCTATTCTTATAGTATTTAGAATTGAGAAATGATCTTCTACTATTTCTTGGTATATCTTTTCATCTAATATTATTAAGTATCGATCACTTCTTAATCTTCGTATAAACATTCCGTGTTTCTTTGCCCAGTCTACTAATGGTTGTCTTAGATTAGTATTTATTAAAGATATTTTAGCTTCATCTTCATATTGGGATACTTCCATATAATTATCTAAATGGAGTAGTCCTACTACTAGTCCTTCTTGAGTATATCTATATTTTAATTCATTATAACGACTCACATCTTTAATATATAATACTTGAGCATTTTCTTTTCTTGTTACTTCATACATATAGGTTCCATCATTAGCTTCTACAACATCTACATCTCCTTGAAATAGTTCATTTATTTCAGGTAACCAGTTAGTTGCTTTCTTACCTATAATGTTAAGATTTCTACTTTCTAAAAAATCGTTTATCCAGGTAACATTATAGTTTTCATCATAAGTTATGATTCCTATTTCACCATAAATTAATGCATCTTTAGCATCACTTCCTAAGATACGTGATATATCAATATCACGTATTGTTTTATCTTGTTCAAAGCGATACATTATCCAAACAACTATAGCTATATCAATAATCAAATAAGCAGCTATACCATAGCCTAAACCTGTATAACCTAAAATAAATATTACTACTACACTTAATACTTGAGCAATAATTAATATTCCTATTTGGACTTTAAAGTTTTCTAATCTTTCCATTAAAAGCACCTTCTTTCATTTGGTCTTTCCAATTCATTAAACAATCAGCAATTCCAATCATTGCTATAATAGTCTGTACTCCAGGTACAAAGATTGCTACAACTAATGCTATCATATAGTTTTTCTTATTATATAATACCATAGCACACGTAAGAAAAATACTACCATAAGCAATATTTATCATTAATATAACATAGAATGCTGTAGTAATACCTAAAGC
>JAVXTN010000004.1:498-8024 GCA_036642635.1 Erysipelotrichaceae bacterium | reverse complement strand
TAACACTATAAATCTATTTACTAAACTAATTGCATAAACTCCAATAGATATATATGCCAAATACTTTGGCATATATATATCAAATACATTCTTCACCTTAATCTTTCTTATTCTTAATTTAGCTAATAATATAATTGATATTAAATGTACACAAGCACTTTGTAATGCACTAAGTAATATTATGCATAGGATTGTTCCCATTATAGCTAGTTGCATAATATTACTTGGTATATCCATATTTAGTTGTGTTAATATATTTGTTATGTCTTGTCCTGTTGTTGCTATATCATAGCCAAATACAGTTGCAAATAGTAACATAGTTACTACATAGGTTATTAATGTAAATATAAAGCATGATCCTAATAGCATTATATTGCTTTTATGATCATGAGCAAATCCTCCATAAACTATTCCTACTATTACACTGCTTCCTACATAAAATAGTGTAGTTATTGGGGCTAATATCATGGTTAATATTAGCATTGCTACTCCTACTACTATTGAGTCTTTCCAACCATATTTGGTTGCATATATAATGATTGGAAAGCTTAGTAACCAATACAAAGAAGATTCTAAGATAGTTCCTGTTTGTAGATTTAAAAATAAAAATACTCCTATGAAAGCTATCATCATTGCACCTTCACTTATTCTTTTAACATTATTATTCATTAGAAGCTCCTTTCTATCAATTAATAAAACCCTCTCCTAATTAGGTGAGGGTTTCAATTCATTACTATTCTGCTACGTAAGGTAACAATGCCATTTGACGAGCACGTTTGATTGCAGTTGCAAGCATACGTTGGTATTTAGCACGAGTTCCTGTTACACGTCTAGGAATAATTTTTCCGTTTGCTGAAATGAAACGTTTCAATAATTCTATATCCTTGTAATCAATACTCTCAATTTTATTTTTTGTAAAGTAGCAAACTTTCTTGCGTCCCATACGTTGTTTTTTAAATGCCATGGTAATTCTCCTTTCGTTCTAGAATGGTAAATCATCACTTGCGATATCAAATGTATCGTCAGCAAATGAGTTATCATCACTAAACTGGTTACTATTCATATTAGTATCCGTATTACTAAATTCATTGCTTTGTGTAAATTGTGTAGGCTGTGTACTTGCACTTCTAGTATTAGTTCCTTTAGGTTCTAATCCTTGTACATCATCAGCTACTACTTCAGTTACGTAAACACGCTTACCACTTTGATCATCGTATGTACGTGTATTTATACGTCCTTCTAAACTAATCAATGAGCCTTTAGCTAAGTATTGACCCATAAAATCTGCAGTTTTATTCCATGCTACGCAATTTATAAAGTCTGCTTTTTGTTCAGAGCCTGAGCTTTGGAAGGTTTTGTTGACAGCCATCGTAAATGATACGACAGACTTGCCTGTTGCAGTCTTCTTTAGCATTGGATCTTTTGTTAAACGTCCAATTAGGACAACTCGATTAATCATAATGTGCGCCTCTTCTTATTTAGCTTCGTCAACTAAGATCATGTGACGAACTACGTTGTTGTTAATACGAACTAAACGATCGAATTCTTTAATTCCTTCATTGTTAGATGTTACGTTTAATACTACGTAATGTCCTTTTGTCATGTGATTAATTTCATACGCGAAGTCTTTAACTCCCCAGTCATCTACTTTATCAACAGTTCCTTCATGGTTTGTAATAATAGCAGCTAAGTTACTCATAACTTCCTGGCAAGCAGCATCTTCAAGAGATGCGTTCACGATGTACATGATTTCATATTTTTTCATTTTGTACACCTCCTTATGGTCTTTTGGTCTTTCATCTAGTGAAAGACAAGGAGCAAATATTCACATATTCACTCGTCTTAAGATTATACCATACTATTAACTATCAGTAAATACTTTTTTTTGCAATTAAATCTTACCCCAAATTTAACTAATGACCTAAAGTCTAAGACTTTAGGTCATTTAAGTTATACTAGTTATATTTGCCTTTTTGAGTTGCCCCATTAATAATAATAGTTTCAAACTCTTCTATACTTATAGGTCTTGAGAAGATATAGCCTTGTACCATATCACAACCTACGCTTCTTAAGAAATCTAATTGATTCTTAGTTTCTATTCCTTCACTTACTGTTTTCATATTAAGTTCTTTAGCTAATGCTATAACTGAACATACTACTTTATTTCTTCTTCTAGAATTAACACTATCCTTAAAGAATACTTTATCAAGCTTAATAACATCTACTGGTACTTCCTTCAATATATTTAAAGAAGAGTAGCCACTACCAAAGTCATCTAATGAACAACTAAAGCCTATTTCTTTTATACGATTAATTACTGTTATAAGAATATCCATATTTTCAACAGCTACACTTTCAGTAATTTCTAATTCTATATATTTAGTAGGTACACCATAACGATCTATAATAGACTGATACTCATTTAAGAAAGATAAATTTCTAAAATGTACCTTTGATAAATTAACAGATATACAAACTGGATCAACTCCTTGATCAATCCATCTTCTAAGCATTTTACATACATTCTCAAAGATATATTTATCCATCTCAACAATGAAGCCATTCTCCTCAAATAAAGGAATGAAATCATCAGGTAATAATAAACCAGTACTAGTCTTCCATCTAACTAAGGCTTCAGCACCAGTTATAATTAATGTATTAACATCATATTTAGGTTGTAGGAATATTATAAATTCATCATTATTTATAGCATCTTGCATATGAGTTTCTAATTCATTTTCTTTTATCATCTTATTTCTTATATCTTCTTGATAAAATTTATAATCAGAAACATGCGTATTCTTAATTTCTTTTTTAGCAATATTAGCACGATCACTCATTAATGAAATACTCATAGTTAAATCAGAAATACGATAAATACCTGCAGATATAATTATCTCAAAAGAAGTAGCAGTATTTTGAAAACTATTAATATCTTTTATAAGTTTAGAAAAACGTTCAATTATAATATCATCACTAATGTATTCCATTATAATATTAAACTTATCAGCAAATAATCTAGTAAAGACTTCGCCTTCATTTAAACTCTTATTTATAGTTTCACCAATATACTTAATAGTAAGATCACCAGCAGTATAACCATACATATCATTTATAATCTTAAATCTTCTAATATCTAAATAGATCATAGCATACTTCTTATCAGTATTAATTTTAAAATTTTCTTTAGCTTTAATTTTAAATGCATTCCAATTATCTAAACCCGTAATACCATCTACATAAGCAATCTTTTCTAGCTTAGTATTATGTTTTCTTTGTATATATAATATGTAAGCTACTAAAGAAACAAATGCTATAATGATAGCAAAGCATATAAATGCAGTACTATATATAAAGTCTTTACCAGAGTTTTGCATAGCACTAACTGGGAAAGTAACAGCTACCTTCCAGTTATTATACTTAATAGGCATATAACTAGTATAGTACTTAGTTCCATTTATATAGTATTCAAAACTATTAGAACCATTTAGAGCAAAATCAGCTTCTATATCTTTTAAATCAATTTCATCTAAATTGCTATTAGTAGCTAATGCATTAAATATATTAGGTTGTTCAAATACCATTTCCTTGCCTTGTTCATGAACTATTATATTACCATTACTATCTACTAAAGATACTTGGCCTTGGTTATCAAAATGTTTAGTAGCTAATAAATCAAAGAATTCTTTATCTTCTATAGCTTCCATAAGTACTCCCATAACTTCACCTTCATCACTAAGAATAGGAGTACCTACAGTAAATGCTTTAACTCCAGTTTTACGATGTATATAAGTTAAAGATTGTTTCTTTGCCATACCTAGTTTATAGTAATCTACTTTACTTTTATTACCACGATAACCCATAGCAGCATAAAGTTCTCCATTTTTATCTAAAACACCTAAACTCTTATTAGTTACTATTTCTTTTGTATTACGCATATAAGATAAAATAGCATCTCCACTACTTAAATTACTTTCATTCATCTGAGCTGCTAAAACACTAATAGTATTTAAATGAGAATCAACCATAAGATCTACTCTACTAGCAATAGCTGAATTAACTTCATTTACATAAACATCATTTTCCTTTTTAAGCATATCATTAAGACGAGTAACATATAAAAGTGCTGAAATACTTACTATTACTATAAAAACTAGAATACCTAGATATAACTGAATAATCTTCTTTTTATTATTTTTCATATGTTTCCCTTCTTACTTCCGTTCTAATAGTATACATTATTTATAATAATTAGAAAAGTGACTACTCAAAAGTAGTCACTTTTCTACAACAATATTAAGTTAATTTCTATCTAAATCTTCTTTAGTAGTAATTTTAATATTATCATAATATCCTTCTATAATTTTAACTGGTATATTAGTACATAGTTCTATTACTGAGGCATCATCACTTACTTCAAGTTTTAATTTTTCTATTTTTAAATATGCGTCTTGGATTGCTGTTGTTAAAAATCCTTGTGGGGTTTGAGCAGCTACTAATTCACTTCTTTTTGGTGTATTAATAATATAACCATTCTTTACTTGTTTAACTGTATCTTTCATAGGTACTGCTAAGATACATGCATCATTATCTTTTAAAGCTTTTAAAAGATTATCAACACTTGATTGTTTTAAATAGGGACGTGCTCCATCATGAATTAATACATAAGGATTTTTAACATGCTTAAGACCAGCTGCTACTGAATCTTGACGTCTTGATCCACCAATAATATATTCAATTTTATTATTAGTAAACATAGCTTTAATATTAACTAAATCTACTTCATTACATACTAATAATAATTGAGTGCATTTTATATCATCTAAGAATAATTTTATAGTTTCTTGAATGATAGTCCAATTGTCTCTAATTTCATATAATAGTTTATTATAACCTAATGCTAATCTTGTTCCGCTTCCAGCGGCTAATACTATTGCTGTATAATCCATTGTTCCACATCCTTTTATTAAGAATATCATAAATACTTAAATATTTAAATAGTTATTAATTAATTATAGTTAAAATTGTTCAAAACTATAATCCTTATAATCCCTATATATAAAAGCTAACACTATTTATAGTGTTAGCTTAGAGTTTATACTATTTTATTTTTTTAATGTATTGAATTCCTAAACAGCCTAGGCCTGTATGACATGATATTACTGGATTGATATTTCCTAAGATAATTTTATTATTCGGGAATTTTTCTGCTACTAGTTGAGCTAATTCTTTTGCTTCTTTTTCAGCTCCTGTATGTAGAATATTAATATCCCAGTCTTCTTCGATAGATTGTTCTTCAAAAAGTTCGATAATACGTTTAAGGGCCTTACTCATAGTACGAACTTTTTGATAAACATCTATTTTACCTGATGTTGATTCATTTAGCATTAGGATAGGTTTGATTTTAAGTAGTCCTCCTAATGTAGCTGCTAAGGGAGTTAAACGACCTCCCTTAGCAAGGTGATCTAAATCATTAGGAACGATAATTGTATTACAATGTTTGATAGCATCTTCTAGTTTATTTATGATAGTATCATAATCAGTATTAGATGATACTAGTTCTTGAGTACGTATAGCTAAATATTGTTGAACATTAACAGTAGTATAGCATTCTACTACATAAAGAGGAATATTAAGACGTGATGCTGTTGCTTGTAACATCTTAGATGTAGAAGATAATCCACCTGATAAAGGAATAGCTATTATTTGATCATAATTAGCTGCAATAAGTTGTTCAAATAATTCTTCTATTAAACCAATAGGTGGCATTGAAGTTCCTAACATAATACCTTGTGATATCTTAGACCATACTTCATCAAGAGTTATATCTATACCATCTAAATATACTTTATCATTCTCTATTACTTGTAAAGGTAAATAAAACATACCTAAAGCTTCCGCTTCCTTCTTAGTTAATCCTGTTGCACTGTCACATATAACTGCTATTTTCATATAATTACCTCTCTATTTCTTTCATATTAGAAATATCTGTAATATAATGTATACAGGTGATAATATGTATACAGTACATTCTCAAGAATCTTATTCAATTGAACTTAGTAAATCTAAATTTATAACTTATATTAATATTTGTTTGGATGAAGCTTCATTCAAACTCTATTTAGCTTCTATAAAGAAGCTTCATCCAAATGCATCACATTACTGCTATGCTTTTATTTCTAATAGCATTCAACGCAGTAATGATGATGGTGAACCTAGTGGAACTGCTGGTAGACCCATTTTAGAGTCACTAGTTCACGCAAATATTAATAATTGTTGTATAATTGTTGT
The DNA here is from genome assembly GCA_036642635.1 of Erysipelotrichaceae bacterium. Lineage (GTDB taxonomy): Bacteria > Bacillota_I > Bacilli_A > Erysipelotrichales > Erysipelotrichaceae > JAVWHP01. Next base: position 1,733 of record JAVXTN010000004.1, on the reverse strand, counting down.
TCGTTATTTTGGTGGTATCAAGTTAGGTACTGGTGGTTTAATCCGTGCTTATACCCAAAGTGCTACTAACGCAATTAATAACATTGATAAATATGAAATGATATCTACTAAACGTTATTTAATAACAATTAGTTATTCTTTAAATGATCAACTAAATAACTATTTAAAGAATATAGATCTTATCATTGATCATATAGACTATGGTGAATCTGTTACTTATAACGTCCTTATTAGTAATCCCATTTTAATTGATAATATTACAGAATTCACTAATGGTAAAGCTATAATTAAGTTCATCGAGGATACTATTTTTGAAAAACTGACTAATTGTCAACTTTAGTCATTTTTATATCCGTTATATATCATATATAAAAAAGCACCAAATGTAAAGGAAAACTTTACTTTTTGGTGCTTTTATCTAATCTCTAATTATTTCTAGCTATCTTCCATAACTCTGAGAAAGATATAAAATCTATTCCATCACTTAACTCTTTAGCTTTTTGTCTTTGTTTCTTCACATTATTCTCATGTTCACTTCTCAATAAGTTTTTATCCATCATATATTGTACATAAGTAAACTTCTTATATAAAAACCACTGAGCTATTATTCCATTTATAGTAGCATTAGCATCACTACTATTAATTATATCATCATTTAATTCTTCTTTAATTACATTATTACTCTTAATTATTTCATTATACATTTCTTTAAAACTAGCAAATTCTATTCTATCTAAACTTCTTTGCATATTACCTGCTTTATCTAATTTATTAAAGAATCTCTCTGCCATCTCAACTACTACTTTAACATTAGTTTTATTAATATTCATAGCTATTACTTCATTACTAGTTCCTTCAAACTCATTATCAGGTTCACTCATCAAATAATATAACGCTTTAGCATTAATATATTCTTTTCTTTCACCTTTAACTAATATAATAGCTCTCTGTATGTTATTAAAGTTACCATATATAATATATGGAATCTTAATAGTCCCAGGACTTAATTTAAAACTATCTTTATATCTAATTATTTGATTAGCAATCGCTTGTACATTAATATTTAATGCTAGATCTTTTGCGATCTTTAAACTATCATCTATTTTAAAGATTTCAGATAATAAATCATACTCTTCTTTAAGTTCTTCTTCATCTTCAATCTTTAATAAATAGTCTTCTAAATATCCATTAAATGAGCATTTAGGTTCTTCACTTCTTGAATCCTTCATAACACT
>JAVXTN010000004.1:0-488 GCA_036642635.1 Erysipelotrichaceae bacterium | reverse complement strand
ATAACACTTAAAATATCGAATATAGCCATTGAGATCACTCCTATTATAATTTATTTATACACTATTTACGTCCTAAAAGAAATAGAATATTAAGTAAAAGCATATAATTTCTTATATATTCACTATTATTATATTTCAATACTCTATAACATATGCATAATATGCTCAGAAATATAATAATGATAGTGAATATTTGCATTTTTATTATACACGAATTTATATAAAAAGATAATACTTATGTTATAATATATTAAAGAAATTTTTTAATTGAGGTGGCCATATGTTCAATCTGTTTTCTATTGGTAATAATTCTGTAATTATTGCTCCTTCTTATCTTCATAATGAGCTTAGAAGTTCTTTACTTAATTCTTCTAATGCTTATAGTAATTTAAAGATTATTACTTTAAATACTTTTATTTTTAGTAATTATAATGGTTCTTTAATAGATCCTAATTCTGTTTATTTAAAGTATTATAATATACTTAGTT
>JAVXTN010000003.1:9121-21180 GCA_036642635.1 Erysipelotrichaceae bacterium | reverse complement strand
GTAATCTCAATCTTTTGAATAGTTGGATGTACTTTTAATACTACATTAGCAACTACATTTTCATCAATGATGAAATACTTTTCTAAGAAATTTAGTTTTTTCTCCACCTTCTGTTGTAAAGCTTCTGTTACTTCTACATTCTTTCCATAAATTAATACTTTCATAGGAATATCCTCCTTGTTTCTATACTCATATTATACCTCAATATATTTGTAATAATAGTCTTACATTTTATTAATTTTAATGTTATAATAAAGTTGTGTGAGGGCTTAATTCCCTTAAAAAGAATTTGTATGCATTATCGTAGCATACTTTTTTTATGTCTAAATCGCTAAATCCTTGGTTAATTAATTCAGTAATAACTAGTTGCGACTTGGAAGCGTCGCTTAGAGAGTTTATCATTAAATGATCTTCATAACAGTTATCCATATAGTCGAAGCCTAAACATACATGATCTATGCCTATAAGATTAGAGATATACCTAATATGGTTTACATAATGCTCTATATCTTGTTCATTAAGTATATCACTTACAAAAGCTTTACATGCTACTACTCCAACTATACCATTATTAGCTGCTATTAGCTTAAGTTGTTCATCCTTAAGATTTCTAGCATTATTACACAGTGTATAAGCATTACTATGTGTAGCTATAACACTTCGTTTACTATTATTTAATATATCATAGAATGTTTTTTCATTAGCATGCGAAACATCTATAATCATTCCTAGTTCATTCATTTTTTTAATAGCATTAATTCCTTTGCTAGTTAAACCTACTAAATTATTTTTGTTACCTGATGCTAAATCATTAGTTTCATTCCAACATAAAGAACCAATTCTAATACCTAATTTATATAATTTAGATATTTTAACTGCTTCATTATAATGTATACTCCCCATCCCTTCTATACTTAAAAAAGCTATAATTTGTTTATGATCTACTCCAACCATATCATTTATAGCTTCTATTAGCTTAAAGCTATTAGCTTCAATTATTTCTTTTCTTACTATTCTTATTTCATCTAGCATCTCTTCATAACTAGCTTTACCATCAAAATAGCAAGCTATATTAACTGCTTCAATTAAACCTTGTTTTAACTTAAACTCATGTACATCATTTAATCTATTACGTATTCCTTCATAATATTTATGATATATATCATAACCTATATCTGCATGTAAATCGAATATTTTCAATATTTCACTCCTTATAAATGATATTGAAGTATTTCATTTTAGCATTATTACTAATCCCTGTATCATATGCTCTATCTCCTATTATATCCAATAAACTATAAGCATCTTCACTACTCTCTATAGACCCATATAATAACTCTATACATCTTGTAGCTAATGCTATTCCTTCATTAAATAACTCTATAAAAGATTTTGTACTTGCTTCTTTAGTACAAGGATTATACCAAACTGAATGCTTCTCATTCATAATATCATATGTATAATCCTTGTCATTTAATACTATATTTCCACTAATAAGATTTTTAGACTTTATTATCTTTTCTATTTTAGTTAGCGTTTTAAACTTCCATCCAGTTTTATCATATAAAAGATGAGTATTTTCGTACCAGTCACTTAATGCTTTATATATATCGTCTTTAGTTATAGTTATATTTAAAGCATTAAGTGTAGCGCGTACATATAGTTTAGCTATTACTCTTTTATCATTTATATTAGTTTTAGCAATATTATAATAAGGATATTGTTTAATTGTTTTATGTTTATATTTATCTAACATTATAGTATCTAACATTGATTCAAATTTATGATGATAGCCGGCACTATCCCCTTTACAATTACCTGTGTGATAAAATATATAGGGATGAGTGCTGACATCTAGTGCCCAATGCACTAGATGTCCTAAACTATAGGCTATCATCTCATTTTTAATCTTTATATCTTTTTCTTCTTTTATAGTATTTATAAGAGATTTATAAAATAGATTAATATTACTAGCATGTAGCTTACTACCTATTTTAGATATCTCATGACTGCTTAGTAATTGCCATGGTTTACTATTATGAAAGAATAGGAAATCGGGGCCATTACTACCTATTTCATATAGTTGTTCCGATTTATTGATGATATCTACTATAACTGGTTGTTTAATATTCAATAATACTTGTTGAGCAAAGATTTGATGCGTTATAATGTTTGGCATAATAATTCCTCCATGGAATTATTATACTCCAAGTTAACTAACAAAAGAATAGCTTTCGCTATTCTTTCGTTAGTTAATAAGTTCATTATAAACTTTAGTTACTAAATCCCAAGTTTGTTCACCAATAATACCATCAGCAGATATACCTACTAGATTTTGAAAGTTTATAACATTATTACGCATCCCATTACCAAAGATACCATCAATTAGAACAGTCCCTATTACTTTATAATAGATGCTAATAAAATTTAAATACTGTTGCATAAAAGTAACATCACTTCCCCTACTTCCAATCCTAATTAAAGTTCCAGGATAAGGAGGATAACCTAAATTAGGTCTTTCTCCTTCTTTAATTTGGTTAGCTACTGTTAATAGTTTATTCCAAGTCTGTTCACCTACTATACCATCAGGTGCTAAATTGAATATTTTTTGGAATGCTATTACAGCTTCTCTAGTTGAAGTTCCAAACGAAGAATCTTCTACAATTACATGAATACTAGGATATATGGAGGAAACAATATTTAAGGCGCTTTGAATAGTAGCTACATCATCGCCAGTTGCGCCTAATTTAAAGATATGGCCAGGGTAAACTTCTGGTGCCTCTTCAGGAGTTACTTCATTAGAAATACTTTTATATATCTCAAATATTTTATTCCAAGTAGTTAAACCAACTTTACCATCTGCTATAAGTTTAAATTTCTTTTGAAAACTGACGACCGCTTTTTCAGTAGAACTACCAAAGCGGCCATCAATAGAAGCTATAGGGAATACATCTTCATAAAAGAGGGCTATTGCGGATAAGTAAAATTGTAGCTGTTGCACATCTACACCTTTACTTCCAACGCTTAAAGTAGTACCAGCAAATTCACCACTAAGAGTATTTTCAATTTTACCTATACTACTTAATTCAGATAATTTACGTACAGCTACATAAATATAAGATACTTTATACCAAGTAGATTTACCAACTATACCATCTACAGTTAAAGAAAACTGTTTTTGAAAAGCTTTAACAGCATTATAAGTGCTAGTCTCATATACACCATTAACAGGATATATAGCTTTAATTAAAGGATAATTAATACTTATAGCATTAAGTTCTTCCTGAAGCGTACGTACTTCTAAACCACTACTTCCAAGCTTTAAAGGACTACCAGGATAGCTAGATTTAACATCCTCTATTCTATCACTCTCAACAATTTTAATATTATTACCATAATAATACTTTAAAATATTAATAGCAGTATAACCTTGATTAGCTAAAGATAAAGTCCCCCACTGCTTTAAACCCTTACACTGAGCAATCTTACCATCACAATATTCAGCATAAAAAGGCTCAGCATAATTAGCCTTACTAATATACTCATTAAATATATCATCCACTATAACAGCCATACTATCATAAATAGTTCTACCCTTAACAAATGCCTGATCAAAAGCAGTAGAATTAGTAATATCATAATCATAACCTTTAGATGGATACCATTCAGTATATATTCTATTTAAAGCTAATGATATTTGACACCATATATTAGCTTTTAAAGCTTCATAAGGCCAAGTAGGATATACTTCACTAGAACATACATTCTTTATATAATATCTAAAATCTACTGTTAGATTTTCAGCATTAGCAGTAGGTCTACCTAAATGTACTCTAATCTTATTAGGTATAACTACTGATTTCAATACATATAAATTCATAGGTGGTAATTGACTAGTATTATCTCCTCCATAATCTGTTAATAAATGATGATCTACTATAGTATCTATATTAGTTATATTTAGTGTTAATGTTGGAATCATATTAACTACTAAACTAGAGTCTTGTCCTTCAAATACCTGAATATTAATTCTTTCTTCATTTTCATAACCTTTAACTCTTATTTCTAAATTATAATCAGTATAAGGTCTTTCAGTATTATTAGGATTTAAACTTAAACATGCATTAACTGTATCTAATTGTGCTTTACTTGTTTTACCTTCATTATTAGTCATTAAATATAATTCAAATATACTATCATCCTCTAAAATTTTATATATTCTTACACTTGCTTGTGGAACTGCTATAGCATAATCTGCTGTATATATTTCTATCGTTAAATATCCTTTACCCATTATTTATCCCTCCTGTCTTTACTTTATGGGTATTTAACATTTATGTCTATACTATTGCCTATATAAAAACTACAAGTTATTAGCTTGTAGTCTATCTAATATCCAATGAAATACTATAATCATTGATTTAGTATCCATTGCACAGTATTCAAATAGTTCTTCTTCTATCTTTTTAGATTCTTCTAATGTTAAATGATCAAGTAATCTCCATGCTCTGACTGCTTCCATTCCATGAGATATATCTAATGTTTCATAATTAAAGTTACTAACTATATTAACTAATTTCTTTAAAGAAAACATTCCTTGCATTCTATTATCATATATATTACCACTACTAAATGGAATAGATAGATCTACCATTCTTTCCCAAACTGCTTTTAATTTATTTTTATATTCGGGAAATTGTATAGCTAATTGTTTAAGCCTTAGTTTTTCCCCACCATCTGCATTAAATACCATAATACTTCCAGTAGTTGGTAAATCATTTAATAAATGTTCTATAAAATCTATTCTACAATCTTTTTTACCTAAATATTGTTTATGTATGACATTACCAAACTCTTTATCTTCTATATGTAATGAATATTGAAATACTAATACATCCATTGGTTTCATCATATCAAAAGGTGGATATGCATATGTTTCCCATTCAAAATCTAAATATGATATAGGATATATAATTTTATTATTAATCCAATTCTTCATTACATATTTATCAAAAAATAATTCATTATTTTTAGCTGCCATAATTTGAGCATATTGATGTCTTGTTCCTTCAATAAGATCTAGATTAACATTCCTCATATCATCTATACCTTCTTCATACATATTAAACTTATTAGAAGATTGTACTAAATTTAAAATAGAAGTATCTTTTTCTCCATTAGGAAAACAATCTTCAAAATAATCACATTTATTTCTTCTAGTACATATATTACTTCTATGAGCAATTAATGTTCCATTTTCTAATACTTCATCCATAGCTAACAATATAGGATCTAAATCTCTATACTTCTTTTTAACTATCTTACTAACTTTATTACCTTTAACATTCTTATCTGTATAAAAATAATCACTTACTTTTAAAAGTTTATCTATCTCTAACTCCCCAATACGTATATAGTCCGAGCTTAGATGTATTAACTTAATTTCTTCTATTTTAATACCTAAATGTTTTAATACCCATATATGATCAGCAATAGAAGTAGCTTCACTCTCTTTTGGATGTGTATTATTAAATAAGAAGTATATATTATAACCAAATTTACGTTTTTCCATGATACCAATCTTTATTCTTAAATTATGATAATCAAAACGTGGATTTACTAACCATTGTACTTCATTATTTATAGCATTTAATGCTAATTCAGTATTATCTCCTTTATTTCCATTAAAGTATTTCTTTATATTTAAATATTCTTTAGTTAATTCAATAATGTTTTCATTATAATATATATAAGGAAAGAAATCTTTATTGGTGTTTTTACTTAGCCAATATGCTCTTGCACAACGACTATATTTCTTTATATCTGAAATATGCTTCATGTTATCTCCTTATATGCTTTACATAATTTTAAATAAGTGTAAATATAATTCCTATAATACTTGATATCGTTAATAGTGATAATAAGATTTTAATGTTTTGTTTAATATCTTTATTTTCTTTAAATAGTACTACTAAACCTAAACCTGCTCCACTACATAAACCAGCTACAAGACTTCCAAAGCTAATTGTTTCATTTATAAATAATTGGGCTAATAGGATTGATGCAGCGCAATTAGGGATAATACCAACTAGCGCTGCTAGTATAGGTTGAAATATAGTATTATTCATTAATAACTTAGCTAAGTTATCTTCTCCTATTAGCATTATAGCAGTAGATAATAATAAATTAATAATGAATATAAATATGAATATCTTTATTGTTCTTTTGATAGTTGCTAATAATATATTTTCATGTTTAGATTCTTCATGTAATATTGTATTATTTTCTATCTTAGTATTTATAAATTTATCAATAATGATTCCTATACTACATCCTATAAATATTTTAATTATAATTAAACTTATAATAGTTTGATAGTAATCTGGTTGTGTAAGTAAAATTACTAGGGCTTCATCACTTGTTGATAGGAATACTGCCATTAATGTACCTACAGTTATTATATGGTTAGAGAAGAGCTTACTTGCTGCCATTGAAAAACCACATTGAGGTAAACAACCAATTAATGATCCTAATAAAGGTCCATGTTTTTGGTATTTAATAATTTTGTTATCTAGTTCATTACTACTTTTGTTTTCTAAATATTCTAATAATAAATATACTACAAATAATATAGGAAGTGCTTTAATTGAATCGATTGTAACATCTAATAATAGTTCTTCCATCAAACCACTCCCTTTCTAAAACAATCTTTATCTATTTTATACCTTTTTGTCTTTTTTTTCAAATAAACATTTGAATTAGTTGCTTATTTATTATATAATAAACGAGCAGTAAAAACAAAGTTTTATGCCCGAGTGGTGAAATTGGTAGACGCAACGGACTCAAAATCCGTCGGTAGTGATATCGTGCCGGTTCGATTCCGGCCTCGGGCACCAATTAAAAAAATTAACCTACTAGATATTCTAGTAGGTTTTATTTTATTAATAAGCATTGTTATTTTAGAAATCTATTTCTAAATGTACAATGCTGACATAGTTTACAAATAGATTTATTTTTATTGAAACCATCAATGATATCTTGAACAAGTGGTTTGTTCAAGATATCTTTTAGAGGTTCTTTAAAGATGTTTCCAATACTAGTGTCTCCTTTAGAGTCTAAACAGCATATTACTACTTCACCATTACTTAGTATTCCTATCATTCCACTTAATCCTAAACATTTAGATTCAATGTTGTTTACTGGATTATTAAGTGAAGGCCATTCAAATACTTCATCAAAGTTTAAATATATATTATGAGCTAGTTTCACTGTTTCATAACTAATATTCATATTAAAACTATTATAGAAGTATTCAGCTAACATCTTAGTAGTGTTATCTAATTTATGGTCTACTAATGACCAAAGGCGTAGAGATACATAAATATCACTTGATGCTAGTTTTTTACTAGCAGCAAGAATGTTATCTAAATAGACATCTTGTTGGATATTTGATTGTTCACTAAAAGAATGAATTGAGAAATTGACTAATCTTAGGCATTTAGTTTCACATAAGACATCAAGATAATTATTTATTAATGTTCCATTAGTAGTGATATGTACCTTCATTGCATAGGCTTCACATATAGCTAATATACCTTTCAGATTAGGATGAAGTAATGGTTCGCCTAACACATGTAGGTACACGAAGATTCCATAAGGTTTGATTTGTTGGATGATTAGTTCAAATTCATCAAGAGTTAATGCATGAATAGCTCGCTCATTCTTAATACAGAATGAGCAAGCTAAGTTACAACCATTATTAATTTCTATATATATTTTTTTAAAATGCATTTTATGCCCATTTAGCCCTAAATGATGTTACTGCATATATTCTTCCATTAGATTCTACAATACTAATAGCAAAACTAGAATAAAGTTCATTATCTAGCATATTCGAATTATGACTTGGGCTTTCCTTCCATGCTTGTAAAATATCTAAACCAATTGTTGCATAACCAATGTTTTCTCCATAATCTGCAGAAGCATTATGACGATAATCAGTTGTTATAGCTATTGCTCTGCGATCAGCTTCTATTTGTGCTTCACAACTATATGCTAAAGGTTGTAAACCATTAGCAACACGATGTTCATTAAGACGTTCACTATAACTTTTAGCAAGTTCACGATCATAATTTGCAACAGGAGCAGTTACGCTACAAGGATCAATTTTCTTAACTACAGGAGAAGCAGGTACAACAGGTTCCGTAGGTTCAACAATAGCTTCTTTCTCTTCTTCTGGCTTAGCAACTACATTAACAACGTAACTAAGTTTAGAACTTTTATTATTACTAGCATCACTAGCATAACCATAAACTTTATAAGTACCTACCTTACTAGTATCAACTTCAGAACTATCAGCATGTACATTACAAATAGATAAATCACTACAAGTAAAATTACTCCTATAATCAAGCTTTGAATCCTCACCTACAATGACATCTATATTAGTAGTATTAGTCTTTATAAGTGGTGAAGTAGTATCATGAACAATAATCTTAAATACTTCTCTTTGCGTCGCAAAAGCAATAGATGCACTATATTCACCAACTGGTATAATATTCTTAGCATTCTTAGGTATTATAACATTTTTCTTCTCATCTACAACATAATCATTTTTATTTAATTCAGGAATATCTAATGTAGCGTTCTCCAAAACGTTCATTTCTGAATTATCAACTAAATAATCATTAATATTAGTCGATATACTTGAGCCATACTCTAAATAAACAACTTGATTTTTTAAATTAAAATTAATAGGTTGGTTACCCAATAATGCACCCAAATATACAACACTAACAACTACGCCAGACGAAACAAAAATATAATTCATTTTTATTTTCATATATTTGTCCTCTTCTTTTGTATTAATTATATACGTTTGTATATACAAATGTCAAATTAATAAGTATAATACTATAGATGTCGCGTAAGAAAGAGAGCCCAATTATGAAAATTAAAGCAGTATTTTTTGATGTAGATGGTACCCTTTTAGATTCTAGTAATCATAAAATGCCTCCCTCTACTTTACAAGCCCTAAAGTTATTAAAAGCAAAAGGAATTAAACTAGGTATAGCTACAGGTCGTTCATATGAAATGCTGTTTGATCATGAATTATATTTGAATCTCTTTGATGGCATGTCTATCTATAATACAAATGGTAAAATAATTTTACAACATTGTTTAGACCCCTTCTGTATAAATAAATTAATAGAAGAAGCTAATAAAGAACATATATCTATAAGTTTAGAAACAGTTAATAGTGTATACAATATAAATCAACACAATAATTATATAAAAAAAGCATTTAAATATTTTAAGGCTCCTTTACCTCCTATTCATTCATATAATAATGAACCAATTATAATGGCTGTAGGCTATAACTATTTAGGTTATGATTGGCAAAGCTTTGGTTCTACAAGTATTAACTAGCGCTAGTACTCATTGTGATTTACTTAAATATAAAGTATCTAAAGATACAGCAATTAAAGAAGCTCTAAACTATTTAAATTTAAGTAATGAAGAATACATGTGTTTTGGTGACCAAATGAATGATTATGATATGATCAAAAATGCTACCTATGGGGTAGCCGTTAAAGACCCCTTAGGTAGCATTGAATTACAATCTATTACTGCATTACACGCTAATGCTCCATGCAATGATGGTATATTTGAATACTTAGTAGACATTAAACTCATTTAAATAGTTTAGCAATCTCATTAATAACTATAACACTAATTGATAAACAAAATACTATAATCCAGTTAACTACATCTAAAGATGTAGTTTTTAATATTATATTAAAGAAAGGTATACTACATACTATTATTTGTAAAGCTATACCAAATATAATAGTTAAAATTAAGAAACGATTATTAAAGATACCTACTTTAAAGATACTATGGTTTCTACTTCTTAAGTTAAGAGCATGAAACAACTGACTTATAGATAGTACCATAAAAGCCATAGTCTGAGCAGTTGTTTCATTAGTATTTAGACCATATCTAAAAGCTACTATCGTTATAGTACCAATAAATAGACCATTACATATAGTAAAAGCATATCCTCCATTAGAAAATAAAGACTCATTAGGTAAACGTGGTTGTTCCTTCATTAAGTATTTATCTTTAGGATCTATACCTAAAGCTAAGGCTGGAAAAGCATCTGTTACTAGATTTACCCATAGAATTTGAATTGCACTTAAAATACTTATAATATGAGGCATACAAGCTATAGCTAATACTAATGCCATGATTTCACCTAAATTACATGATAAAAGATAAAGTACACTTTTTTGAATATTTAAATAGATATTACGTCCTTCTTCTACAGCAGAAATGATGGTAGAGAAATTGTCATCGGCTAGAATCATATCGCTAGCACTTTTACATACATCACTACCATTACCCATTGCTATTCCGATGTTGGCACATTTAAGAGCAGGTGCATCATTAACGCCATCTCCACTCATACTTACTATTTTATTATTAGATTTAAATGCATTAACTATTGCTACTTTATGAGCGGGTGTAACTCTAGCAAAGACATGGTAATTAATTATAAGTTTATTTAATTCAGTTTGAGTGTATTTGTCTAATTCTTTTCCGCTCATTACTTCATTAGTGTTATTACATATATTTAGTTGTTTAGCTATACTATATGCTGTATTAGGGTGGTCTCCTGTTATCATTACTACGTCTATTCCAGCTTTATGAGCTAATTCTACAGATTCCTTAGCTTCTTCTCTTGGTGGGTCTATAAGACCCACCATACCAATAAAAATTAACCCCCGATCCATATCTTTATCTTCTATAACATTATCTATCTTTATAGCTAATCCTATTACTCTTAAAGCTTTACTAGCTAACTCATTAATCTTTTCATTTATATTATAAATATAATACTTATCTAATTTTACTTTAATTTCATCTATCATTATATAACTACATTTACTTAATATAGTTTCTATTGCTCCTTTAGCAAATACATACATTTTATTATTATAGCTATATAGTGTATTCATCATCTTTCTAGTTGAATCAAAACTTATCTCATTTATTCTTTTATATTTTAATTCTTCTTCTGTTTTATTATAACCAAATTTAGTAGCATATTCTACTAGTGCTTTTTCTGTTGCTTCTCCTATTAGTTCTTTATCGTTTATATATACATCATTACATAGTATTAAGCATTTCATTAGCATATCATTATCTTTTCCATCTTGATTATTACTGTCAATGCATTCTACTACTTGCATTTGGTTCTTTGTTAGTGTTCCTGTTTTATCACTGCATATAACGCTTAGTGCTCCTAGTGTTTCTACTGAGTGTAGTTTTCTTACGATTGCTTTCTTTTTTGACATTACTTGTACGCCTAATGCTAATACTATGGTTACTACTGCTGGTAATCCTTCTGGTATTGCTGCTACTGCTAATGATATTGCTAATAGTAGCATTTCAAACATATCTCTTCCTTGTAATATAGCTATTATAAACATAGCTATACATATTAGTACACATACTATTCCAAGTATTTTACTTAAGTGTTCTAGTTTTAATTGTAATGGTGTAGGTTCTTCGTGTTCATCAATCATTTTAGCGATTTTCCCTACTTCTGTTTTCATTCCTGTTCTTACTACTATTCCTTTTGCTTTTCCATGTGTTACGTATGTAGACATAAATACCATATTTAATTGATCTGCTATTACTACTTCTTTAGTATATATAGCGAAACTATCTTTTTCTACTGCTTGTGATTCTCCTGTTAGCATTGATTCTTCTACTAATAGTCCTTCTGTATTTATTAATCTTATATCTGCTGGTATATATTTCCCTACACTTAATTGTACTATATCACCTACTACTATTTGATTAGCTTTAATTTCTTTTAATTTATTATCTCTTATTACATAAGCTGTAGGAGCTGTAAGCTTATTTAATGCTTCTATTGCTTTTTCTGCCTTATATACTTGTATTACTCCAATAATAGCATTCATAGTTATTACAATTAATATAATACTAGCATCTATATACTCTTTTAATATAATACTAATTATTGCTCC
>JAVXTN010000003.1:0-9111 GCA_036642635.1 Erysipelotrichaceae bacterium | reverse complement strand
AATTGTTCTACAAACAATTTAATGATAGTTTTTTTCTTTTTCCCTTCTAGTTCGTTTAGTCCATATTTGTTTTGTCTGTTTATTACTTGTTTACTTGTTAATCCTGTATTTGGATTACTTTTAAGTTTTCTTATTACTTCATATATATTTTCTTGGTATATCATATTAGCCCTCCTTTTCTAATGTATGTATACCAAAGATGTTTTATAACTTATTGTTCATAATAAAAAGCACTACTTATTCTTGGTATTGAATAGGAGTGCTTTTTATTATGTACTTATTATGTAAATTAATTTAGTTTTTTTGAGTTGATTATTTTTTTCATTTTATCTAATTTATCGTTTATTTGTTCGCTTAGATATTCTAGAGTGAATGAATCTTTATGACAATATTGGCTTAATAGATCAAAGTATAGTATTTCTGTATATTTATCATATATAAACATTGCGCTTCCTATATCTAAATAGTAGTATTTTTTTAATACTTCAAATCTATCTTCTTTTTCATCATAGTTGATTTTTTCTTGTTCATCTATGGTTTTAATTTTAATTCCAGGTACTAATTCTTTTAATATAGTCTTAGCTCTATTATTTAGTTTTCCAGCTACTAACAGTGTAGTAACCATATTCTCTCTTGAAAAATATGCAAATCTATCGATAATTTCTTCTTGATTTTCTCTTTTTTCAAAAAATTGTTGTTTAATAACAATTGTATTCATTTTATCTTTTAAAGAAGTTCGGAATGATTCCATTATCATCTAAATCTTCATCTTCATAGCTAGGTTTTTCAACATGTACTGGTTGTTTAATTTGTAGTTCATCACTATTAGAATTATTAGCAACATTATTTTGTGTATTACCATTATTACTTACTGGTTTATCATATACACGATTAGTTTTTAATATTTCTCTTTCGCGTTCTTCATCAAAACCAGTTGCAATAATAGTTACAATTACTTGGTCATCTAACTTATCATTAATTGAAACTCCGTATATAACATCTAATTCATTACCTGTTTTTTCTCTAATATAGTTTGCTGCATCTTCTGCATCAAATAGAGTTAAAGATTCTCCACCAGTAATATTTATAATGGCATTCTTTGTTCCTTCAATTTTAGCTTCTAATAATGGTGATTCTATTGCCTTAGCTGCTGCTAATTCTGCTTTATTTTCACCTTCAGCCATACCAATTCCAATTAAAGCACTTCCTTGATTAGCCATTACTGTTCTTATATCAGCAAAGTCTAAGTTTATCAAAGATGGAACTGCAATTAAATCAGTTATGGTTTGTACAGCTTGTCTTAATACGTTATCTGCTGCTTGAAATGCTTCTACTAATGGTTTTCTTCCTACGACTTCTAATAAATTATTATTAGAAATAATAATTAGTGAGTCTACATATTGGCGTAATTCTGCTAATCCACTTTCAGCTGATACCATTCTTTTTGGTCCTTCGAATTTAAATGGTTTAGTAACAATTCCTACTGTTAATGCTCCTAACTCTTTTGCTATTTTAGCAAATAAAGGTGCAGCTCCAGTTCCTGTTCCTCCACCTAATCCAGCGGTGATAAAAATCATATCAGCGCCTTTCATAGATTCTCTTATTTCTGCTTCGCTTTCTTGAGCTGCTAAACGTCCAATTTCAGGATTAGCTCCTGCTCCTAGACCTTCGCCCATTGCTATTTTATTTTCAACTGGCGAACCAATAAGAATTTGTTTATCTGTATTAGCTACATAGAATTCAACTCCTTGAACTCCTTCATGTACCATTCGGTTAACGGCATTACATCCACCTCCACCGATTCCATATACTTTTATCTTAGCTACTTGTTCGAATTTTAAATCATCCATTGTAAATCCTCTCTTCCTATTTATCATTTAATAAAATGTTTTTTAATTTTTTTGTAAATCCATGTTCAGTATCTAGTTTACCATGCTCAGCATTAATTGCGGCATCAACTTCTCTTAGATCAGCACTAATTCTTTCATCATGGTAAATATCCATCTTGCTTTTCCATGCATAGAATAATCCTAAGCATGTAACAAGCGCACAATTTCTTCCACCTAATGTTTGCGGAACATATACTAGCGCTTCTGAATTAAGTTTACCTATAATGTTTTCCAATCCATGAATTTCCATACCTTCACCTGTTACTATGTAACGTAGCGTGCCTTTTTCAACGATTGGCTCACAACTAGAGTTTACCATATCTACCCACTCAATAACAGATGAATCGATAGTTTCATTCAATTCTCTATTAGTAATTTGCTTTTGAACTTTATTCTCAGCATAGATATATATAATAGCATCATTATAATCATCAGGTATTAATGTAGCATTATTGCATACTAGCCTAAAAGAAGTATCTTCACTTAATTTAAACTTTTCTTCTAGAGGCTTTAACCAATCGTTATAGCCATGTTCTAGAATATCAGTACTTAATAACTTACCATGAGAGAACAATGATAAAGTTGTATCATTCTTACTTAAATCTACTAGTACTACAAACTTATCTACTGTCTGTTCAAATACAGCGGCTTCTTCACCAATTGCATATGAATCAATACAAATATCAAGTATTTCAAGACCAGCTTTTTCAATTGCTCGTGCGTAGGAGAAGACTACATCACGATCAGCATATAACAAATCAACGTCCATCGTTAATAAGTCACATATCTCACCAATAGGCATCTTACGACTTGTTATTCCATTATTAATGTATTTAATACATCCAATGTTTACAAGAACATAATTACCCTCAGGTTTAAAGGAAGTGGCTTCCTTAATTCCCATCTGAACATGTTTAATTGTAGCAAACTTTTCATTAGCTTCAATAAACACATTTACTCTTTTACTACATCTTTTAAAGTTTAAACTTGGTACACTTAACAATACACGGCGAATCCTATAACCTAACGACTCACTAGCCAAGTTAACCGCACTAGCAACAGCAGCAACAACCGCTTGTTCATTAACAATCAGTTTATTTACAATGCCATTGCACTTTACTTTTTCAACTCTTAGAATATTAAAACGCGTTTCATGAAATTCACCAATAACTAGTCTAACTTCATGATCAGTTAATTCAACTGCTGCATATATTTGCTTAGATTGCATAAGGAACCCCCTTACATGGTTTTTCTTACCTATATAATAACATAAATTTTTAATTTAAAAAACACTATTTTATTAATTTTTACCTTATTTACACTATAATTTTACTTAAAAGACGATTTCTTTTAAAATTCATTTAAATATACCTATTTTTATATTATAATAGATGCAGGTGATAAAATGGAAAAGAAGAAAATAAGAGTAGTATATATATTAGCAGCAATTGCTGCAGTATGTAGTTTAGCATCATTTATAGTTTCAATAGTATTTAATATTGGTACTGCATCATTTGTAAGTTCATTAATTACAACGTTATTATTCCTTGTAATTGTAGGTATTGGAATATTCATTTCAATAATATCTGTAATTAATGAACAACATAAAGCTGTTAAAGCTTGTACAGTATTTCTAGTAGCAACAATACTATTAACTAGTTTAGGGAGTTTAAATACTTCACAAATATTTAATCTTAATGGAAGAAGAATACCAGACTTTGTTAATGCTTCAGTAACTGAAGTAATTGAATGGGGAGATAAAAACAATGTCCCTATAACACAAACAACTGAATATTCAGATAGTATAGAGAAATACAATATAGTATATCAAAGTGCTAATCCAGAAACTAAAGTATCTGATATAGAAGAACTAAAGATATCAGTATCTAATGGACCAGATACTAATTTAGAAGTAGTTACTCCAGATTTTACTGGAATGAAAGTAGATGCTATAGTTACTAAAATTAAAGAACTTAAGTTATCTAATGTAATAATAGAATATAAATTCTCTGATGTAGAAAGAGATATGCTATTAACACAATCATTTAAAGGTAAAATGAAAAGAAACAAAGAATTAATATTAACATTCTCATTAGGTAAAGAAGCTGATTTAAAACCAGTTAAAATGATTGATTTAACTAATAAAACTGATTTTGATGCAATGTTATGGTTAAAAAGAAATGGTATTAAATTCACTACTAAACGTGAATTCTCAGATACAATAAAGAAATTTAATATAGTTAAAACTGATCCAATAAAAGATACTATGATAGATCAAAAGAAAGTAAATCTATTATTATATATATCTAAGGGTAAAGAGATAGTAGTTCCTGATGTTAGTAAGATGAGTGTTAAAGATCTTACGAACTGGGCTATAACTAATCATTTAGATTTAAATATAGAGAGTGAATATCATGAATCTATAGAATTGGGTAAAGTTATTAGAACTAATGTTAAGAAGGATCAAAAGATCTCTGAAGGTTTTGATTTCTTAATAGTTACTTCTAAAGGACCTCTTACAATGATTGATGCTACTGAAGCTAGTAAGATTAGTGCTTGGGCTTCTGAAAATAAATTATCAATTAAAATAAGTGAAGAGTTCTCAGATAAAATTGAAAAAGGAAAGATCATTAGTTGTTCAGTTAAAGCTGGTGATGTTATTAAGAATGGTAGTGGTATAGAATTAGTAGTGTCACTTGGTAAAGCTGTTGAAGTTCCTGATGTAGTAGGTTTATCTTCTAGTAAAGCTAGTGATATTATTAGTGCTGCTAAACTTGATTGTAATATCATATATAGTTATTCATCAAGTGTAGATAAAGGTAATGTAATTTCACAATCATTAGGAGTTGGTTCTAAGGTTGCAGAAGGTACTACATTAACTATTAATGTAAGTTCAGGTAAATATACTGCTCCAAGTGGAGGAGGTTCAGCGCCAACACCTACTCCTACACCAACACCACAACCAATTGGTTGTGTCGGATCTGAAACCTTTACATTATATTTCCAACCTTCTTTATATGGAGCTACTGCTAATGAAACAATAGCTTCACTAAAGAGTGCTTGGGCTAGTGATTATCCAAAAGTAAAATTCAACTTTGTTATTGCTGCTTCAAATGAAGGTGGACCTGGACAAATTCATCCAGATACTGTTTCAGCTTTAAATGGTTCAACAATTAAACAATGCGAAACTTATACAATAAAGATTATACAAGGTTAATATTAAAAGAACTCCTAGGAGTTCTTTTTTATATATAATTATTATAAAGCTATATAAACGCTATAAACAAATGCAAAGAAGTTATACTAGTATTAAGTCTTAACTACGCTTAGAAGCACTAAGAACTCATCACAAATAAAAGGCAGATAATCATATCTGCCTTTTATCTTTATAAAATTTAACTAACCTTAAGTTCTACTCTAAATCTTTGATCCTTCACTGCAGTAAACGTATACTTCTTACCATTAATTGTTGGAGATGGGAACTTACTATATAACTTATCTACTAATTCCCCATAATCATTAACATTATTATTATTAACTATATATATAACATAGTTACCTTTAGGTAAAGTTGAAACATCTACACTCTTCTCATACCAACCTCTTGTCTTATCTAAACCATCACTTACTCTTAATCTTGGTTTATAAGGTCCATTATTAATACTTCCTAAATCATAACGATATTTCTTAAATGTTGCTTTATCTTCAAATACAATTGATCTCTTAATAGTTTGATTATTAGCTAGATTAGCACCTACTGATATAGATGTACCTTTAATATTCATGTTATTACCACTGAATGAAATATTTATAGCTTGATCAAATTGATTCAATGTAGCTTTTGTATTTTTAGAGCCTATTGCTTCATCTCTTACTATCAATTGTAATTCTCTTGATTTAATAAAGAAATCATTTCTTGTTGTTACATTCTTATTACCTACATTCATCTGAGTAACTTGTGGTGCATATAATTGATTACTTATAATAGTTGTTTCACTCTTAGCACCATTATTAACTACTATATGCATTCGATAATCGCCTTGAGGAAGATTAACTACATTAATATTTCCTTCAAACCAACTATTTGGGTTTCTACCTTTTGAATTAGTTATTCTTGTTATTGGCTGTTGAACTATATTGCCTGTGCTAATATTTTCAAGTTTTAATGTATAAGTATTATTAACTGCTTGTGCATTACTTATTGCATCTATTGCCATCATTCCTTTAATGTGAAGATTTCCGTTTACATTTGTTAATGTTCCATATTCAAATGTATAGTCAGTCATTGGTTTAGCACTTCCACTTACTATATTAACTAAGCTTGAATGTATATAACCATAGTTATAGCCATAATTGTATTCTGGTTTATTTTGAATTACTGCTGTTCTTGCTGAATTTATTGTTGTATCTACTTGTATTCGATACCAAACATCATTTCCACTTATGCTTTGTCCATGATAACTTCCTAGTATTACAAATGGGAAGTCTCCATTTTTCGGTGTTGAATATAGATGTGCACTTTTATTATTATTTCTTGGTTCACTATATATTGGTACACTCACATTTTTATTTTTTATTGCTATAGTATATTTATTTGCATCAATATTTTGGTTACCAGTTCTTTTTTCTATATACCAACCTACTTCAGCTGCTTTTTCTCCCCAATAAGGATCAGAAGCATATTTAACGTTCATACCACTCGCTTTATCTCCTAGGTTACCACCATAGTATCTTCCACCAACATCTTTACAGTCAAGGAAGTCCTGTGATACAAACTTACTTGCATGATAAGCAATACTATGTCCAGGAGTTGGGTATTTACTTGCACTATTTGGATTTGAATCAAAAGCTGAATGTCCAAATAAATTATTTCTCTTTATTGCAAAAACACTCTTCCCCCAATTACTTTCATTGGCAGCTACTCCCAACATTAATATACCGTTAGATCCATATATATTCTGTTGAGTTATAAAGTCACTACCTGTATTTTTCATTGTTGATGAAGTTCCACTTGTAAAATTAGCTATCATTTGGTTCATATCATTAGCTGAAAAATTAGTTTTAGTTCTATGTGTTACGTATTGAAAATAATTGTAATATGGTTTACTAGGATTCAACGAATGACTATATGTATTGTTTTTATAATCATTAATCATTGTTCCATAGCTTGTATAGAAGTAATGTCCATCATAACTATACATAATTTGACCTGTACTCATATAAGATTGAGCAGGTCCTATATCATTTTTAGTTACATAATTCTTTCCTCTTACATCAGTAGTTATATAATGATATATTCTATTATTTGTAACTTTATAGAAGTTAACTGATTGTACTGCTGCTGAATTATAATCTAATATTTCAACATCACTAGCTGCTACCCATCCTATTACTCCAGCCATTTTAAATCTTACTTGAGTACCATTATTATTGTGCCCAAGGTATGCTGCATCTGCTCCATAACTACCATTAATATAACCAGAATATCCAGTTCCTTCTTCTTTATAAACAGTATTATATCCTGATGATTTAGTTCTAAAATTAACTACTCCAACACTAACTGCTTTTGTCATATTTCTAAATGTCATTCTAGTATATGGCCCAACTGGCTGTGCATTCATTGCTTTATTTGCATCTTCAAAATTATTGTATGCTCCTAAAGTTTGATTTCCTTGCACTATATTATAAGTAGGTGTTTCTGATCTATTACTTCTAACAATATTATTAGTAGGTCCCATCTGTGGTCCAACCGCACCACCCATAGGAATTGAACTAGGCACAACTCCTTCTATAACTTCATTAGCTACATCTTCGTCTATTATACTATCTTCACTATAATAATCTAATTCTTCACTTATTTTATCGTATACTGTTTCATCAAGTTTATTTTCTTCTTCTGCTGCATTAAGCGTATTAAAATCTACCTTTAATCCAGGTATAAAATTAAACAACAAGCAAACAGTAAGTATAACTGCAATAGTTTTAACTTTTCTATTCATCGTATACCTCCACAATCTTTCTTTTATTATAGCAAATAAGTCTATATTTGTACAGTTTTTATGTATTTTTAGTTTACAAAATATTTAAATATAAACATATTATAAAAGCTTAATATCGCATATCTAGGTATCTCAAAATTATCATTATCTTTAGTTGAATGATAATTTTGAGATATATTAAATCCTAACTTAACATTAAGGTGATTCATTGCTTCTGTTGCTTGTTTACTTCCTTTCCCATATGGGTATGCAAAATAATTAATATCTACATATTTAGAACTCTTCTTTAGATCTTCTTCTATTGTTTGTACATTACTAGTTTCTAGTAATGTACCATTTTTATCTTCATAATGCATAGCATGTGAATGCGTATAAAATTCTAACCATTCATCATTAACTAGCTCCTTAGCTGATAGTTTTTGTAGTATTCCTGGTTCATAGTTTTCACTATCAGCTAAGGAGCTTGTTTCAACAAATATACTTGCTTTCATCTTATATTTTTTTAATATATCTTTTACTATTATATTATTAGCTTTAAATCCATCATCAAAGGTTATTAATATGCTTTTCTTTGGTAGTTCTTTATTATTTAGTTTCCAATCACTATATTCTTTCATGGTTAATGGATAAAAGTCATTATCTGCTAAATATTTCATTTGTTCTTCAAAATGACTTTTATCCATTACCCATATATTATTTT
The DNA here is from genome assembly GCA_036642635.1 of Erysipelotrichaceae bacterium. Taxonomy (GTDB): domain Bacteria; phylum Bacillota_I; class Bacilli_A; order Erysipelotrichales; family Erysipelotrichaceae; genus JAVWHP01. The sequence goes on along the minus strand of JAVXTN010000003.1, from coordinate 523 downwards.
TATAGTAGTTATTTTTTTCATTATCTTCTACTACTTCATGATAAGCTAGTACTGGTATACCATTTCTTTTATTATATTTGTTTATAGCATATATTGTTATAAATATAGTAGGTATAATAATAATTAAAGCTGCTATACTTATTATTATTTTGGTTATTTTCTTTTTCATTTTATACCTCCTATATTGCTTTATAACCTATTATAAGTAATTATATGCTATATTACAACTAAAATAAGTATCATATTATTATTATAATAACTTATTGCGTAAAAATTTGTTGCATTGTAAATAAAATAATGATACAATGTTATAGCAAATGTTATAAATTGAAAGGTGGTTACTGTATGTCAAAAGTGTGTCAAATATCTGGTAAAGGACCTTTGTCAGGAAATAAACGTTCTCATTCATTACGTGCTACACGTAGAAAATGGAATGTAAATTTACAGACAGTTAAAGTAATGGTAGATGGAAAGCCTCAAAAGCTTCGTATTTCTGCTCGTAGCTTAAAGACTTTAAAAGCTA
>JAVXTN010000002.1:0-23303 GCA_036642635.1 Erysipelotrichaceae bacterium | reverse complement strand
TATCTTTATTACATGTAATAAAGATGGAGAATTATATAAAAGAGCAGCTAAAGAAAAGAATTGTTATGCAATTAATTTAACAGAAGAAACTCATGATAAATCATTTGCTATGACTAGTTCTTTTAGTAATATGATGTTAGCAGCTTTATTATGTTTTAATTTAGATAACTTAGAAGAGATTAAAAAAGATATGGATGATGTAATAACTTCAGCTAAAACATTATTATAGAATGGATATTCTCAAATAGAAAATATGATAGTAATGTATAAATTCGATAGAATAGTATATTTAGGAAGCAATTCTTTAAAAGGAATAGCGCAAGAATCAGCTATGAGGATGCTAGAATTTACGACTGGTAAAGTATGTACTATGTTTGATACTCCATTAGGTATTAGACATGGGCCTAAATTATTTATTAATGATAATACTCTATGTGTTGTATATTTAAGCGATAATGAATACAGCAGACAATTTGAAATAGATTTAATAAAAGAAATGAACTCACAAAGAAAAGGGAATAAGATATTAGCAGTATCTTCATATCAAGATGATGAAGTAGCTTCTTTAGTAGATTATTATATAAGCTTAAATACTACTTTAAAAATGAATAATATATTGCTATCTTTTAATTATATCATAGTAGCTCAACTAATAGCGTTATTTAAAGCTTTATCTTATAAAATTACTCCTGATAATCCTTGCCCAAGTGGGGAAGTTAATAGAGTAGTTAAGGGAGTAACCATATACCCTTATAAAAAAGAGGACTAAAATGATAGGGATAGTAGTGTGTGGACATGGCTACTTTGGTACTGGTTTAACAAGTTCTTTAAATCTTATAGCAGGTATTCAACAAGATTATGTAGCAGTAGATTTTGTTCAACGAGATTCAGTAGAAGATTTAGAAAAGAAACTTACAACTGCTTTTAATAGTTTAAGTGACTGTGATGGTATATTAGTGATGTCTGATTTAGCAGGAGGATCTCCTTTTAAAACAGCAGTAACACTTGCACAAAACTATAAAAACATCCAAGTGCTAGCTGGAACTAACTTAGGTATGATCATAGAAATTAGTATGGCTAGAACTATGGTTAATAATTTAACTTCATTAGTAGATATGGCTATTAATGTTGGTAAACAACAAGTAATGAAATATGAATTTAAACCTGTCACTTATGAAGAGTGTGATGATAGTATCTAATGAGCGACTAAAAGTGAGTTAGAAGTAATAACATGGTATTGAATAACATTTGCTTTTCTTATAACAGCAATGTTAATAATTTAGCATTCATTTAATTTTAGATTAATTATGAAAGTGAAGTGGTATTACAATCTATGGAAGAAAACCTTAAAACAGGATCGGAAATTATGTTGTTGTGGCAATTAAGGAACAACCGCAGGAGCTAATGGAGTTGAACTGTTCGTAGAAGTTGATAAAAATACTATTATAAACTATTTAAAGATATGCATTAACTTCTATAGATAACTAATGTCATAAAAGGTTTAAATATGGAAAGTGAATAATTATATTTAAAAAGAGAACTCAATGAGTTCTCTTTTTAAATATAATGTTATTAGATATTGACTAGTTATAAATAGTTTTAGCGTATTCACTTGGAGCCATACCAAAGTGTTGTTTAAATCTTCTTGAGAAGTAATGAATAGAAGTAAATCCTAAAATACTAGCTATTTGAGAAATTGTATAAACACTTTCTTTTATAAGTATTTTACTCTTATTCAATTTTAAATCAGATATATATGTTTTAGGAGCAACACCTAAGTTGTTCTTAAACAAGTTTTGTAATGAACTACGAGAAACTGAGAACTTATGAGTAATCTCTTCAATAGTGATTGGTTCATAAATATTTTCAGTAATATAAATCATAACTTCATTTAATAATTCATTTTCAAATCTTTGTTGCATTGGAGTATTAGCTACTGGAGCTTCTATTAACTTATCATATTGAAGTAATTTAACAATTAATTCTTTTAAGTAAGCAATTAATAAATCACTATCATATTCTAATTCATTATTAGAAACCTTCATAAATGAACTAATAGCAGTATGAATATCCTTTTGTGCACGGAATACTCTAGACTGAATAGCCTCTGGATGTTCAATATCCATATCAAATAATATAGTTAAGTATGAACATGAAGTAGCAGTTGGAGTTTCCTGAGTATGGAATTGTCCTGGTGCATAAAGAACTAAATCGTAATTATGTAATTCAAAATGATCATTATCAATATCTGAATGTAAGCATCCATTATCAATGAATGTTAATTCCCAATATTCATGACTTTCACCATGAAACTCATAATTTGCATTTCTTACCTGATAGAAGTAAGCAAAAATTTCATTAATGTTTACAACTGGTAACATTCTTCTATAAGCAATTTCTTGTTCGTTTAGTGTTGGAACTGTGGGTTTGTGTACATCGAAATCAGTTAAGATTTCAAGTTTTGAGTTAGCAGTAATACTAATGAAATTAAGAGCAATGCCCGCTCTAATTTTAATAGTGCGATGAATTACAAATTTTTCAAATGCACCATTTTCTGGATTAGTACTAACAACTAACATAACGATTCCAGAAGTTACTCTAACATAAACATCAGTAGAGTAAATTTTAAAATCATTGATGGACTTATTTCTGATTTTTAATTGTGAATGCTCAAGCTTAGAAGATTGACTCTTACTAATATCATTGATAATTTCACCATACTTATCAAAAATGAAGTTCGTGGTTTTATTAAACATATTAATCACCTCGGACTTATTATAGCAAAAAAAGTGCAAGGTTGATAGTCTAAGTTTAAATCTTTTTTTAAAGTGTAAAATAATGGTTAAAAATATTACGCATAATGGTACTAAAATGTAAAAATAATATATTAGAATTTCACAATATTATAAATTTTAATTTGAATAAGTAGATTCAATTCAAAAAGTTTAAATTTAGGTCACATATTTTCACACATTAATCTTATTTTTGGTAATAAACACTAAAATATAACATTATTTATGGATATTTTTTACTTTATGTTTTTTTCCACTTTAAAATAACTCTTTTTGTTGAAATGGACAACAAGTGAAATAAAATCTGCAAAGAACTTTAAGCCAATATAAACTAAAATCAAGGAGAAGTGAAAGAGTTTACATTTTGGAATTGGTTCACCCCAAATCCTAAATGATCAAACTTCAATCTAAAATAGAGAGGAGAGAAATTCTATGCCAGAACCAAATATTGTTTTAGTCAGAATTGATAACAGATTAATACATGGACTAGTTGCTACAATTTGGTGTGTAGTGTCTAACGCTAATCTACTACTAGTTGCTAATGATGATGTTGCTACTGATCAATTCAGACAAGGGCTAATGAATATGTGTGCACCAAGTTATGCGCAAACGCGTTTCTTCACAATTGAAAAAACTTGTGATATTATTCATAAAGCTAGTCCTAAGCAGTCAATCGCAATCATCTGCGAAACACCGCAAGATGTATTGCGTTTAGTTGAGGGAGGAGTTCCTATAACTAAAGTAAACATTGGTAACATGCATATGGCTGATGGAAAAAGACAAGTAGCTACTTCAGTAGCAGTCGATGATTCAGACGTTGCAGCATTTGCTAAGCTACGTGATCTTGGTGTTCAATTAGAAATAAAACGCGTCCCAGATGCAGCAGCAGAAGATATTAATGAACTATTTAAATAGAGGCAAAAAAGAAGATATAAAATTATTTACTGAAACATTAGGTAGTTTAAATGGATCTCTTGCAAGTGCTCATGCAGCTATTGATTTAGTAAATACTAAAGCTAACTTACGTTAGTATTATAGAATTCTCTCTACTGTATTGAAACAATCGCTAGGAAGTCACTTAGGTGACTTCCTTTATTATATATAAGGATATAAGTATATTTATTATAGTTAATTATAAATCTAAGGTTTTATCTTTAAATTTTATAATATTATAAGTTATTTACTTAATTCACATTATTTTCTTATATAAAAATATTATAAAAAATAGGATATTATGTGTTGTTTCTTGCCATAATATTAAAATGTAAGGCAAATATTAGAATAAAAAAAGAAATTTCTAAAAGTATCCCCTTACATAATTGACAATTGGACTATAAGTTATTATAATGTAGAAGTTAAATAGGAGGACTTTTAAATGTCAGTAAAAGTAGCAATAAACGGTTTTGGACGTATTGGACGTCTAGCATTCAGACAAATGTTTGGTGCAGCAGGATATGAAGTCGTAGCAATAAACGATTTAACAGATCCTAAAATGTTAGCACATTTATTAAAATATGATTCAGCTCAAGGTAGATACGCATTATGCGATAAAGTTGAGTATGGAGAATCATCAATTACAGTTGATGGTAAGCAAATTGAAATTTACAAAGAAGCAGACGCTAAAAACTTACCTTGGGGTAAATTAGGTGTTGATGTAGTTCTTGAATGTACAGGTTTCTACTGTTCAAAAGCTAAAGCATCAGCTCATATTGAAGCTGGAGCTAAAAAAGTTGTAATTTCAGCACCTGCTGGAGACGACTTACCTACAGTTGTATTCAACACAAACGAAAGTGTATTAACTAAGGAAGATACAGTTATTTCTGCAGCATCTTGTACTACTAACTGTTTAGCTCCAATGGCTGATGCATTAAACAAATTAGCAGAAATTGAATCAGGAATTATGTGTACTATTCATGCTTACACAGGAGACCAAATGACTTTAGATGGTCCTCAACGTAAAGGTGATTTACGTCGTGCTAGAGCAGCAGCAGTAAACATCGTTCCAAACTCTACAGGAGCAGCTAAAGCTATTGGTTTAGTAATTCCTGCATTAAAGGGTAAATTAATTGGAGCAGCTCAACGTGTACCAGTTCCTACAGGATCAACTACAATGCTTAATGCAATTGTTAAAGGTTCAGTTACTGTTGAACAAATCAATGCAGCTATGAAAGCAGCAGCTAATGAATCTTTCGGTTATACTAACGAAGAATTAGTATCTAGCGATATCGTTGGAATCAAATTCGGTTCATTATTTGATGCAACTCAAACATTAGTTAACAAATTACCTAATGGTGATACTCAAGTTCAAGTTGTAGCTTGGTACGATAACGAAAACTCATACACTAGCCAAATGGTTAGAACTATTAAATACTTCTCTGAATTAGCTTAATTGTTAATTTAAAGAATATTATAAGAAGCAGGTTAGCCTGCTTCTTTTTTTATGTTATAAAGGATAAGGATAAGGATAAGGATAAGGATAACATAGGGTAAGGATAAAGGATAAGGATAGGATAAACATTAATAATATATGATAAATATAAGATAGTGTAGTATAGGTTTAACATTATAAAAGAAAAAGATATGGTATAAGATATAGCATAAGATATAGCATAAGATATAGACTATTAAATAGTAATATATAATATAAATAAGGGCTATTATGTAATATAAAAGGTAAGAAGAACGAAGTAATAAGGTATTAGAGTTAAAAAAGGATAAAAAGAGCAAGATAGAACAGTTTTAAAAAAGATATAAATGTTGTATACTATAAATACACTAATGATAAAGGAATAGTAAGTGATCTAAAACTACCATAGAAATAGCTTGTTAGATGGAAATAGCTAGTAGTTATATCATTGAATGCACCTTTTAGGGATTTCTTGATATGTAGAGAAATACGTTAGCTTGCGTTAATAGCTAATACTTATTAGGTGGAGCATTATAAAAGATGTCCTGATAAGTCAATTAGGAGGAATTACTTATGAAATTATTTAACAGTTTAAACAACAAGGTAGAAGAATTTAAAACCATCAAAGAAAATGAAGTTAGTATTTATGTATGTGGACCAACAGTATATAACTATCCCCATATTGGAAATGCTAGACCAATCATTGTATTTGATACATTAATTAAAACCTTAGAAGCAATAGGATATGATGTAAAATTCGTATCTAACTTTACTGACGTTGATGATAAAATTATTAATGCAGCTATAAAAGAGAATGTAGATGAAAAAACTATAACAGAAAAATTTATAAAAGCATATAATGATGATAGAAAATCATTAAATGCTAAGATGCCAGACATAGCCCCAAAAGTAACTGAAACTATGGATGAAATAATAGACTTTATTAAACTATTAGTAGATAAAGGATATGGTTATGAAATAGATGGAGATGTTTACTTTAGAGTAAGTAAGATAAAAGATTATGGTATGTTATCTAATCAAAAGATAGAAGATTTAATGGTAGGAGCAAGAATAGATGAAAATGATAAAAAAGAAAACCCATTAGATTTCACTCTATGGAAGAAGACTGACTCAGGTATTAACTGGGATTCTCCTTTCTCTAAAGGAAGACCAGGTTGGCACAGTGAATGTGTAGTTATGATCAATAATGAATTTAATCAACATTTAATAGATATACATGGAGGAGGAATGGATCTAAAATTCCCACACCATGAAAATGAAATAGCACAATCTATAGCTGCTTATGAAACTCCTATTGCTAACTACTGGTTACATAATGGAATGGTTAATATAGATGGTGTTAAGATGTCTAAATCAATAGGTAATGTACTATTAGTTAAAGACTTAGTAAAAGAGTTTGGTGGTAATGTATTAAGATGGATGATGCTATCAGCCCAATATAGAAGCCCTTTAAACATTAGTAATGAAGTAATAGAAGGAGCTAAAACAGAAATAGAAAAAATAAGAAATTCATTTAAACAAGCAGATGTTAAATTAGCATTAGCTAAAGAAGATGAAGAAAATAGCAGTAAAGAATTAGAACTAGGATTATGGAACAACTTTATTGAAGCAATGCAAGATGATTTAAATACACCTAATGGATTTAAAGCATTATTTGAAGCTAATAAAGCATTGAATAATGCAATTAGAAATAAAGATAGTAATATTAAAGATATAAAGAAGATTGAGAATACTATGGATAATATGCTATATGTATTAGGTATTAATATAGAACATGTTAAATTAGATTCTGAAGATATTGATAACTTTAATAAATGGAATGCTGCTAAGAAAGAAAAGAACTTTGAAGAAGCTGATAAATATCGTAAAGTATTAATGGATAAAGGATTAGTTTAGAATGGATTGCATGAATGGTACTACACTAGCATATATAGGTGATGCAGTGATGTCATTAAAAACTAGAGAATATTTAGTAAGCTTAGGTTATAGACATCCTAAGATATTACAAAAGAAAAGTGAAAGCTATGTAAGTGCTAAATCACAAGCTAGATATTTAAAGATTATGAGTGATAATAACTTTTTTACAGAAGAAGAGTTATATATTATAAAAAAAGGAAGAAATGCTAAAACTAATACTATTGCTAAGAATGCAGATATGATAACTTATCGATTTGCTACAGGTATGGAAGCATTATGGGGATTCCTTCATATAGAAAAACGTTATGAACGTCTTGATGAAATATGGCAAGAAATCATACAGATCGGAGTATTAAAATGAGTCAATTAGTATATGGTAAAAATGTAGTAAAACAATTAATAGATGATAATAAGGTAATACATGAGATTATCATATTAGAAGGACTTAAGGATAAGGAATTAATTGATATAGTTAAGAAGAAGAATATAAAGATGAGATTTGAACAAAGAAAAAGAATGGATGCAATAGCTGACTTTGGTAATCATCAAGGTGTAATAGCTGAAATAGATGATTATAGAGTTTATAGTATAGAAGATATTATGCATGCTGTACCTAAGGGTAAGTTACCATTAGTAGTAATGCTTGATGGTATTCAAGATCCACATAACTTAGGAGCAATTCTTAGAACTTGTGATGGTGTTGGAGCTGATGGAGTAATTATTGGTAAACATAGAAGTGCATCATTAACACCAACTGTAGCTAAAGTATCTACAGGAGCTATAGATACAATAAAGGTTAGTGTAGTACCTAATTTAGTTCAAACTATAAAGAAGTTTAAAGACAGTGGATACTGGGTCGTAGGAGCAGATGCAACGAATGCTAAAAACTATGATCAAGGAACATATGATGTGCCATTACTATTAGTAGTAGGTTCAGAAGGATTTGGTATAAGTCCCTTAGTAAGAAAAAATTGCGATTATGCAATCAGCTTGCCAATGGAAGGTAGTGTAACATCATTAAATGCATCAGTAGCAACCGGCATTCTGATGTATGAGATTAGAAGACAGAGACAATAACTTAGAGAGGAGATAAGGCGATGGGGGAAAAACTCAATGATAATGAAATATTGTATATGATATTTGGTGGTGTAGAAGAAGGCTATGATTTACTTTTTCAAAAATACACTAAAGTAATATGGGCAATAATTAATACTTATCATTTTAACTACCAGTCTGTTAATGATAAACAAGACGTTTATCAATTATGTTGTACTACTTTAGTAGATGCAGTATTTACTTTTAGAGAGGATAAGCAAACGTCCTTTGGACATTACTTTAGAACTTGTGCTAAAAGAACAATTTTAGGATATTTTAGAAGACAGTTTCAACAGAATAACTTTACACAACATAGTTCTATATCTCTAGACGCAAGTGTTGGAGATAATAATGAATTATATGGAGTGGATATAGTAGAAAATAATCAAGTCACTTTTGATCCAGAGTGGGTACTTAATTTCAACTATGTAGCTGAAGAAAAAACTAAACTTTATCAAGATTTTAATGAAAAGGAAATAGCTATCCTAGAATATAAGATTCAAGGCTATTCATATGGTGAAATAGCTGAAATGTTAGAAGTATCTTATAAGAAGGTAGATAATACAATTCAAAGGTTTAAAAAGAAATCGCGACAGTTAATTGACTATACAGGCACTTTGTGATAAAGTAAATAAGCAAAGAAAGAGGTGCCACATGAAAGAAAAAGTAATATTGACATGTAGTGAGTGTCTTTCTCGTAATTATACAACTGTAAAGAATAAGCAAACGCATACTAGTCGTTTGGAATTAATGAAGTTTTGCAAGCGTTGCGGTAAGCATACTATGCACAAAGAAACTAAATAAGGAGAATAACATATGAAGTGGTTTACATTAAAAGGATTGAAAAGTGAAGCTAAAGAAATTGAATGGCCTAAAAGAAAACAATTGATGAAAGACACAGGAACAGTACTTATGTTTACCATTTTGTTTGGTGTATTCTTTGTACTTTGTGATGTAGCAGCGAGTACGTTTCTAAAACTAGTCGGAATAGGAATTTAGGTGAAATTATGGATCAATCAATAGATAGAGAATGGTATGTAGTAAATACATATGCCGGTCATGAAAACAGAGTTAAAGAGAATTTAGAGCGTCGTGCTGAATCAATGGGTTTACAGGATTGTTTATTTCAGATAATCGTTGCAGAAGAGACTGAAGTAGAATACAAGAATGGTAAAAAGATTGAAAAAGTTAAGAACCTATATTCTGGATACTTATTTGTAGATATGATAATGACAGATACTGCTTGGTATGTTGTTCGTAATACACCAGGAGTTACTGGATTTATTGGATCTTCAGGAGGAGGCGCTAAGCCTTTCCCAGTGCCAGCTGAAGAAATGGAAAGCATCTTACGTAGATTAGGTAAGAGTACTGCTTCATTTAACATTAGTTATGAGGTTGGAGATCGTGTTAAGATTTTATCAGGACCATTTGTTGGTGTAGAGGGTACAGTTGAGTCATTAAATGATGAAACTCAAGAAGCTGTTGTACTTACAATTATGCTTGGAAGAGAAACTCCTACTGATATTGGTTATGGTAATTTAGAAAAAGTTGAACTTTAAGCACATTTATATGTGCTTTTCTTTTACACAATAGGATAGTTGTTGTATAATTATAAATAGTGAAAGGATGGATTTAATCCAAGGTGATCAAATGGATAAGAAGATTGGTTTTATTGGTTGTGGTAATATGGGTGGAGCAATGATAAGTGGTATTTGTGCTGCTAAACTTGTTGCTAATGAAAATATATTTGTTAGTGATATGAATGAGGTAGCATTAAAAGCATTAAAGGATAAGTATGGGGTTAATACTAGTACTGATAATACACTGGTTGCTAGCAGTGTTGATTATCTAGTGTTATCTGTAAAACCTAATCTTTATGCTAAAGTTATTAGCGAGATTAGAGAATCTGTTAGTGATGTGACTACGATTGTTGCAATTGGTGCTGGACAAACGATTGAGATTATTCAAAAATTGTTTGGAAAGAATGTAAAGGTTGTAAGATGTATGCCTAATACACCAGCGATGGTGCTTGAGGGCATGGCTGCTATTTGTCCTAGTGGTGAAGTTAGTAAGAACCAAGTTGATGATGTTGTTAAAATATTTGAAAGCTTTGGTAAGGCTGAGATTGTGAAGGAAAACTTAATGGATGCAGTAACAGCTGTAAGTGGTTCTTCTCCAGCTTATGTATTTATGATGATTGAGGCTATGGCAGATGCTGCAGTGTTAGATGGTATGCCTCGTGCACAGGCTTATACGTTTGCTGCACAGGCTGTAATGGGTAGTGCTAAAATGGTATTAGAGACACATAAACATCCAGGAGAATTAAAGGATATGGTGTGTTCACCATCAGGTACAACTATTGAAGCTGTAAAAGTTTTAGAGGAAACAGGTTTTAGAAGCTCGATCATTAAAGCGATGAATGCTTGTTCTAATAAATCTAAAGCAATGAAGTAGTTAGTGATGATCTAGTTGATTTGAAATTAGCTAGGAAAGAATTAAAGCAATAAGTAAAGCGATAAGTAAAGCAAAGATTAAAGCAATGATTAGAGTAATGATTAGGGCAATAATTAGAGCAATAATTAGAGCAATAATTAGAGCAATAATTAGAGCAATAGGTATGGAAATTAGTATGGGGGTAAGTAAGTTAGTAAGCAAGTGAATAAAAAATTGATGATTATTAGCCGATTCTAAATATAGGTTAATCATGTTATAGACTAGATACTAACTAGATAACTATGATTAATGAGCGTTGAATCTTATTAAAAATAAATGTGGTGAATTTAAAAAACAGAATGAATACTATTAAAGGGGTTTGTCTAAAAAGAGGGGTTTTAAAAAGAATTAGGGGAATAATATAATTTGGATATTAATTGGGTGGGGAAAATAGTGAAGATTGAAATTGAAGTTGTAAATTTAAAAAAAGACTTGCAATTTAAGAAGATTTGAACTATTATATTAGGAGCCACGTAATGTGGTATTTAAGAATGCGTGGGAGAATCTAATGATTCGGTTAACCACTGCATGAGACTACTAAATATAGGAGGTGTGTCTTGTGAGTAAAAAAATTGCTAAAATAGCAAAATTACAGTTCCAAGCAGGTGGAGCTAGACCAGGACCAGCACTAGCATCTGCAGGTATTAATATGCCTCAGTTCTGTTCTGCATTTAACGATGCAACAAGAGATCGTGCTGGAGACTTAGTCCCAGTTATCATTACTGCTTACGATGACAAATCATTTGATTTCGTTATCAAAACAACACCAGCACCAGTTATGATTTTAAAAGCTGCTGGAGTTAAAAAAGGTTCTGCTACACCTAACAGTGTGAAAGTTGCTAAAATTAGCGCTGCACAATGTAAAGAAATAGCTGAATACAAAATGCCAGACTTAAACGCAAATGACGTGGAAGCAGCGATGAAAATTATTGCTGGAACTGCACGTAACATGGGTGTTGAAGTTGAAGGCATGGAATAAGAAAGGTACGGGATAACAATATGGCAAAAGTAGGAAAAAAATATCTTGAAGCTGCTAAAAAAGTTGATCGTAACAAAACTTATTCAGCTGAAGAAGCAGTAAAATTAGCAAAAGAAGCAGCATATGCAAAATTTGACGAATCTGTTGAAATCGCATTTAGATTAAACGTTGACCCTCGTCAAGCAGATCAACAAATCCGTGGAGCAATGGTTCTTCCTAACGGTACTGGACGTGCACAAAAAGTTTGTGTAATCGCTCAAGGACCTAAAGAAGCAGAAGCATTAGCAGCCGGAGCTGATTATGCAGGTGGAAAAGAATTATTAGAAAAAATTGGCAAAGGCTGGTTTGATTTCGATGTAATTATTGCAACACCTAACATGATGGGTGAATTAGGTAAATATGGTAGAATCTTAGGACCTAAAGGTCTTATGCCAAACCCTAAGACTGGTACAGTTACTATGGATGTAACTAAAGCAGTTGAAGACGTTAAAAAAGGAAAAGTTGAATATAGAGTTGATAAAGAAGGAAATATTAATATGTTAATTGGTAAAGTATCATTTACTGAACAACAATTAGTAGAAAACTTTAAAGCTATATTTGATACATTAGTACGTGTTCGTCCAGCAGCAGTTAAAGGAACATACATGAAGAGTGTTGTTCTATCAACTACAATGGGCCCTGGAATTAGAATCGAAACAGGTAAATAATCGATCGAAAATTAGTTGTTACCAATATACCAAAGACAGCAACGGTGGTTTACACTTAATAATGTTGCCGAGGTGAGAAGAACATAAAAATTCACTCACACCTTGTTAATACAGATGTGAGTTTTATACTCTTAAGGTGTATTGTTAATATATAAATTTAGGAGGTGTAACTATGAACGAAACGATAATCAATGCAAAGGCAGCTGTTGTTACTGAAATATCTGAAAAGATGAAAAACGCAACATCATCAGTTGTCGTTGAGTATCGCGGGTTAAGTGTTACTGAAATCACTGAATTACGTGTATTACTTCGTGCTGAAGGTGTAGACTTTAAAGTTTACAAAAACGCTTTAGCAAGACGTGCTGCAAGTATTAACGGTATGGATGAACTTAACGCGGACCTAACTGGGCCAAATGCAATTGCTTTTAGTAGCGATGCAGTAGCTCCAGCTCGTGTACTAGCAAAATTCGCTAAAACACACGATAAACTAGTAGTAAAATCTGGTTATGTAGAAGGTAAATTCGCTGACTCAACAGTCATTGAATCACTATCTAAATTACCAAACCGCGAAGGCATGATCGCAATGTTATTGGGATGTTTACAATCACCAGTACGTCAATTCGCATGCACAGTAAAAGCTGTTGCTGATGCAAAAGTATCAGAATAGCATAAATGGAGGAAAATAAAATGGCAAAACTTACACACGATGATATTTTAGCTTTCTTAGATGAAGCTACTATCTTAGAATTAAATGATTTAATCAAAGCAATCGAAGACAAATTCGGAGTAACTGCTGCAGCTCCTGTAGCTGCTGCTGCTTCTGCAGATACTGCAGCTGCTGCTGGACCTAGCGAAGTAACTGTAACATTAACTGATGTTGGTGCTACTAAAGTTGCTGTTATTAAAGCCGTTCGTGAAATCACTGGATTAGGCTTAGTAGATGCTAAGGGAATCGTTGATAAAGCACCTTCAGTAATTAAAGAAAACGTTAAACCTGAAGAAGCTGAAGAAATTAAAGCAAAATTAACTGAAGCTGGAGCAACAGTAGAAGTTAAATAATTCTATTTCAATTAAATAGGACTTTCACAACAGACCAATTCTGATATGTAAAGGTAGGCGATAATATGAGTCATTATTTTACAGATAATCGTCAATTAGCCCAAAACCGGAAGGAAATTTCTTTCCGGTTTTCGTGCTTTAATTATTTATTCACAACAGACAATGGTGTGTTTAGTAAAGGCAATGTTGATGAAGGAACCCAAATATTGTTAAACACAATTATTAATGATATAAATGGGAATAAAGTATTGGATTTAGGCTGTGGTTATGGACCAGTTGGAATTGTGGTCAAACACACATATCCAGAAGCTTCGGTACATATGGTGGATGTAAATCCACGAGCAGTAGAACTAGCAATCATAAACTCCACTACTAATTCAGTAGAAACAGAAATTAAGGTTTCTAATGTTTATGAAAATGTTGAAGCTAAAGACTACACAACCATTATTACTAACCCACCTATAAGGGCTGGGAAAGCAGTGATCTATGAAATGTTTGATAAATCAATTGATCATTTAAGTAATAATGGTGTGCTGTTTGTTGTAATACGAAAACAACAAGGAGCAATGAGCGCTAAAGTTAAAATTGAGAGTGTTTTTGGAAATTGTGACATAATTCATAAAGAAAAAGGTTATATAATACTTAAAGCAATAAAAAAGGTTGACAATTTGATTTAATGTTGGTATCATAATAAATTGCAGAATACTAAAAAATATGATGGAGTGATATGCGCTTTTTTTGGCATTTCATTCTTGTAGAAAGGATGGCGTACATGAACAAGAAAAAGACTTATCGTATCGTCGATGCTGGAAAGAAAGCGAAGCGTCGCGATTATTCAAAAGTTAGTGGACAGTTAGAACTACCAAATCTGGTAGAAATTCAAACTGACTCTTTTGAATGGTTCAAAAACGAAGGAATTAGTGAAGTATTTAACGAGATTTACCCTATTACAAACTATGGAGGTAATATCGATTTAAAGTTTAATGGTTATGAATTTGGAGCGCCTAAATATTCAGCAGAAGACTCACAATATCGTGAATGTAATTTTGCTGCGCCTTTAAAAGCAAAGATGGAATTAACTGTTATTAACAACACTACCGGAGAAATTATGACTAAGGAAGAAGATGTATTCTTAGGAGATTTCCCAATGATGACTGAATCAGGTACATTTATTATAAATGGAGCTGAACGTGTAATCGTTTCACAAATCGTAAGATCACCAGGAGCTTATTTTGCAACTGGTTTTGATGATAAAACAGGAAAAGAAAATTACCAAAGTGAATTAATTCCAAGTAGAGGTACTTGGCTTGAATTCATGACAGAAAATAAAAAACCGACTAATGGTCGTATTTTAAGCATGAGCATTGACCGTAAACGTAAAATGCTGTCAACTATATTATTTAAAGCAATAGGTATGTCAGTAGACATGGACCGTAGCGATGATGAATTTGACACTGCACAAATTAAGACATTCTTAAGTGCAATGGGTAAAAAAATTATTGAGGATCAACCTGAAAATACAGAGAATCGTGAATTCTTTGATCTATACTTAACTTTATATTCTTCATACTTTGGAAAATACGAAGAAATTGAGAATACATTAGTAAGTGATAAGGTTAAAACTACACAGGAAGCATTATTAAATATTTATGAAAACCAACGTTCTGATGAGATTCCAACATTAGATGGTTCTATAACATTAATGAATGCTAAATTCTTTGATTCTCGTCGTTATGATTTAACTAAAGCTGGACGTTATAAATTATGTAAGAAATTAAATGCTATCAATAGAATTGAAAAAAATCATGTAGCACAGGATATAAAAGACTGTAACGGTAAAGTATTCATGAAGAGTGGTACTTTTGTCGGACGTGATGAAAAGAATGCTTTAAGAGATGAATTGAAAAAAGGAATGCACATGAGCGCTTTCCCAATGAATGCACTATTTAACCATCCTGATAAAGTAATGATACCTACAGAGTACAATTTAGCACTAGTAGGAAGAGTATTAGCAAATGATGTAGAATTAAGTGATACTACATTATTAGCAGGTACTGTATTAAATGAATTAGACGTAGCTTTATTGAAGAAAGAAGCTAAGGAAGTAGCTATTAATGCTGGAATTTATGGACAAAAGGTAAGATTAACACCTGATAACTGTGGATCAGTATTAAACTATGGACAACGTTTATATGCATTAGGAAGAGTTTGTGATGCTAATGGTAAGGATATTGTAGATTCTACAGAAGAAATGTTTGCATGTGGATATACACCTAAAATTAAGACAGCACCACTTACTAACACTGCATTAGAAGAATTAAAAGCTATGGTATTTGCCGGAACTGATATTGATGTTTATCTAGTAGGAGCTGCTGTTCAAGAAGTTAAAATTACTAGTGAAGACAATGAAGAAGTAAACGTAATTGGTAATGACCCATATGCTAATAAACATACTATTACTATATCTGATATGTATGCACTTTATGCATATAGTTTAAATGTTATGGAAGATGTCGGTGAAACAGACGATATTGATATGTTAGGAAACAGAAGAATTAGAAGTGTTGGAGAGTTAATCCAAAACCAATTTAGAATTGGATTAGCACGTATGGAAAGAGTAGTTAGAGATAGAATGTCAATTGCTGATTTAGATACAATTACACCTAAGAAATTAACTAACATTAGACCATTAACTGCAGCAATAAAAGAATTCTTCTCATCTTCACAGTTATCACAATTTATGGATCAACAAAATCCATTAGCTGAGTTAACAAATAAAAGAAGAATATCTGCTTTAGGACCTGGTGGACTTACAAGAGATCGTGCTGGATTTGAAGTACGTGATGTTCACTCTTCTCACTACGGTAGAATTTGTCCAATAGAAACACCAGAAGGACCAAACATTGGATTAATATCAAACCTTACATCATATGGAAAAATTAATGAATATGGATTTATTCAAACACCATATCGTTTAGTTAACAAAGATGGATCAGTATTAGAAGAAGCAGTTTACTTATCTGCTGATGAAGAAACAGACTATACTATTGCCCAAGCAAATGAGGTTGTAGATGGAAGACTTATTAATGAACAAGTTGTAGCAAGATTAAACGGAGATACAATTCTAGCAAGAAGAGAAGATGTTGAATTAGCCGATGTTAGTCCAAAACAAATTGTTTCAGTAGCAACTGCTTGTATTCCATTCTTGGAAAATGATGATGCATCTCGTGCCCTAATGGGAGCAAACATGCAACGTCAGGCAGTACCATTAATTCATCCACAATCACCTTTTGTAGGAACAGGTATTGAATATAAAATAGCAAGAGACTCAGGAAGTGGTGTAGTAGCACACGCTGATGGAATTGTAGAATACGTTGATGGAACACATATTATAGTAGGTGAAGAAGACGGAAGTAAACGTGAGTATAAGATTAAGAAATTTAAAAGATCTAACTCAGGAACTAGTATTAACCAAATGCCAATCGTTAAAAAAGGTGAACACATTGAAAAAGGTGATATCCTAGTTGATGGACCATCAATGCAAGACGGAGAATTAGCATTAGGACAAAACGTAACAATAGCATATATGACATGGTACGGTTATAACTATGAAGATGCTATTATTATGTCTGAAAGATTAGTAAGAGATGATGTATATACTTCAGTTCATATTGAAGAATACGATATAGATTCTAGAGAAACTAAACTAGGACCTGAAGAAATTACTCGTGATATACCTAATGTTAGTGAAAATGCTTGTCGTAATTTAGATTCTAGAGGAATTATTATGCTAGGAGCAGAAGTTATGGAAGGCGATATACTAGTAGGTAAAGTTACGCCAAAAGGACAAAGTGAAGTATCACCAGAAGAAAAACTATTATTAGCAATCTTTGGTGAAAAATCACGTGAAGTTAGAGATAACTCATTAAAAGTTCCTCATGGTGGAGCAGGTATTGTTCATTCAGTAAGAATATTTAAAAGAAGTGAAGGACATGAATTACCTCCAGGAGTTAATGAAACAGTTAAAGTATATATTGTTCAAAAACGTAAGATTTCTGAAGGAGATAAGATGGCCGGAAGACATGGTAATAAGGGTGTAATCTCTAAGATATTACCAGTTGAAGATATGCCATATATGCCAGATGGAACTCCAGTAGATATTATGTTAAACCCATTCGGTGTACCATCACGTATGAATATTGGACAAGTATTAGAAATACATTTAGGATTTGCAGCTAAGAAATTAGGCGTTAAATTCTCTACTCCAGTATTTGATGGAATCAACAATGATGAATTAAGATCTATAATGGAAGAAGCTGATATGACAGAAGATGGTAAGACATTACTATATGATGGACGTACAGGTGAAGCATTTGATGAAAGAATATCTGTTGGAGTTATGTACATGATTAAGTTAGCCCACATGGTTGATGATAAGTTACATGCTCGTGCAACAGGACCATACTCTTTAGTAACACAACAACCATTAGGTGGTAAAGCACAAAATGGAGGACAACGTTTTGGAGAGATGGAAGTATGGGCACTTGAAGCATATGGTGCATCACATACTCTACAAGAAATATTAACTTACAAATCAGATGATATTGTAGGACGTACAAGAACTTATGAAGCAATTATTAAAGGAAAAGATTTACCAGAAGCAGGAATTCCAGAATCATTTAGAGTATTGAAGCATGAATTACAAGCTTTAGCTATAGATGTTAAAATGATGGATGAAGACGGTAATGAAGTTGATTTAATGGCTAAAGATCCTGATGATATTCCAGCTCCAATCGCACCTATTGGATTATTAAGTGATGAAAAAGAAGAAACAAATGAAGAAACTAATGAAGAACTTGATGAAGAACTATTAGATGCAGCTGTTGTAGGAACTGAAGAACTTAATGAAGATGAAGATGCAATTGAAGTTGCATTGGACTAGAAAAGGAGGTCTGAACAATGAGTGTTAATAATTTTGCCTCAATCCAGATAAACCTAGCATCACCTGCGAGAATTCGTGAGTGGTCACATGGAGAAGTTAAAAAACCAGAAACAATTAATTACCGTTCTCAAAAACCAGAACGTGATGGGTTATTCTGTGAACGTATTTTTGGACCAAGTAAAGATTGGGAATGTTACTGTGGTAAATATAAGAAAGTTCGTTATAAAGGAGTAGTATGTGATCGTTGTGGAGTTGAAATTACTAAGTCTAGTGTTCGAAGAGAACGCATGGGACATATTGATTTAGCAGCACCAGTAGCACATATTTGGTATCTAAGAGGAATTCCATCAAGAATGGCATTACTATTAGATGTAACACCTAAACAACTAGAAGAAGTAGTATACTTTGTTTCTTGGATAGTAACTGATCCTAAAGATACTAAGTTAGACTATAAAGCAGTATTAACTGAAAAAGAATATAGAGAAAATGTAGCAATATATGGACCAGGTTCTTTTAATGCACAAACAGGTGCTGAAGCAGTTAAAACATTATTAGAAGAAGTTAATTTAGATTCTGAATTTGAGAATATTCAAAAGAACTTGAAAACTGCACAAGGAGAAAAACGTAAGAAATTAATCAAACGTTTAGATACTGTGGAGTCATTTAGAAATTCAGATAACTTACCTGAATGGATGGTATTAACTGTATTACCAGTTATTCCACCTGATCTAAGACCAATGCTACAATTAGATGGAGGAAGATTTGCTACTAGTGATTTAAATGATTTATATAGACGTGTTATCACACGTAATAATCGTTTAAAGAAACTATTAGAATTAGGAACTCCTTCAATTATTGTGCAAAATGAAAAACGTATGCTACAAGAATCAGTAGATGCATTAATTGATAATGGACGTCGTTCTAAACCAATTACAGGAGCAGGAGGAAGAGCATTAAAATCTCTATCTCATGCACTTAAAGGTAAACAAGGACGTTTCCGTCAGAACTTATTAGGAAAACGTGTTGATTTCTCAGGACGTTCAGTAATAGCAGTAGGACCAGATTTAAAAATGTACCAATGTGGTATTCCACGTGAAATGGCAATACAATTATTTAAACCATATGTTATAAATGAAATAGTAAATAGAGAAATAGCAAGTAATCCAAAAACAGCAGAGAAACTAATCGATCGTTTAGATCCTCGAGTTTGGGATATAGTTGAAGATGTTATTGAAGGACACCCAGTATTATTAAACCGTGCGCCTACACTTCATAGACTTGGTATTCAAGCTTATTTACCAAAACTTGTAGAAGGAAGAGCAATACGTCTTCACCCATTAGTATGTCCAGCATTTAATGCCGATTTCGATGGTGACCAGATGGCAGTACATCTTCCATTAAGTGAAGAAGCAAGAGCAGAAGCCTTAATATTAATGTTAGGATCTAATAACATATTAGGACCTAAAGATGGAAAACCAATTGTTACTCCATCACAAGATATGGTACTAGGTAACTACTATTTAACAATGGAAGAAACTAAAGAAGAATTTGAAAAGATAGCCAAACATTTTGGATCAGTAGATTGTCAAGAACAAGCTGATTTATGGAGAGTATTCTCTAAAAATGAAGGACATGCTTATTGTGATGTTAATGAAATATTAATGGCTTATCAAACTAAACAAATCCATTTACACTCTAGAATTGCTGTAAGAGCATGTTCTATAAAGAAAGATGGATTTAGTGAAGAACAAAGAAAACAATACTTGATAACAACAGTAGGTAAAATTATATTTAACCAAATGTTCCCAAGTGATTTTCCATATTTAAATGAAGTATCAAAAGAAAACTTTGTAGCAACACCAAATAAATTCTTTAAACCAATGGGAACAGATCTAGTAAAAACTATTCATGAAATGCCTATTAATGCAGAGTTTAAAAAGAAAGATCTTGGACTAATTATTAAAGAAGTATTTGATAGATATGGAACAGATCCTCAAACTAGTGAAATACTAGATGAAATTAAGAACATGGGATTCCAATACTCAACAGTAGCAGGAATTACTGTATCATTAGCAGATATTGAAGTAGCACCTAATAAATATAAGTATGTAAATACAGGTAAAGTAAAAGCAGAAGAACTAATGCATTTACGTCATAAAGGTAAGTTAACTCCACAAGAATGGGAAAAACACTTAAACAAATTATGGGATGGTGTTAAAGACCGTATTGGTAGTGAACTTATGGCATCATTAGAACGTAAAAATCCAATTAATATGATGGCAACATCTGGAGCACGTGGTAATGCATCAAACTTTACACAATTAGCTGGTATGAGAGGATTGATGGCTAGACCAACACAATCTAAATCAGCTAAAGGATATCAACCAAGTATTATAGAAGTACCTATTTATTCTTGTTTCCGTGAAGGATTAAATGTATCTGAATTCTTTATTTCTACACATGGTGTGCGTAAAGGACTTACAGATACTGCCCTTAAGACTGCTGAATCTGGATATTTAACAAGACGTCTAGTAGATGTTGCACAAGACGTTGTTATTAAACAAGAAGACTGTGGAACTGATAAAGGATATTGGGTACAAGAAATTGTTGACCGTAAAACTAATTCACAAATTGAATCATTATATGATCGTTTAGTAGGACGTTATTCTAAACAAGTTATAACAGATCCAGATACTGGTGAAGTTATAATCGATTCTGATGAATATATAACAGAAGAATATGCTCAAAAGATTATTAAAGCAGGAGTAACAGGCATGTACATAAGAAGTGCCTTTACATGTAAATCAATTTATGGAGTATGTAAAAAATGTTATGGACGTAATATGGCAACAGGTAAAGATTCAGAAGCTGGAGAAGCTGTTGGAATTATGGCAGCACAATCTATTGGAGAACCAGGTACACAGTTAACCATGCGTACATTCCATACTGGAGGAGTTGCTAGTGGAGATGGTGGAGATATTACACAAGGTTTACCTCGTGTTGAAGAACTATTTGAAGCTAGATGTCCAAAAGGAGTTGCTGTATTAGCTAAGATTTCAGGAGAAATAACTTCAATTGAAACATTAGAAAACGGTAATGGTATGGAAGTAATTATTACTAATGATTTAGAAAGTGCAGAACATAAAGTAGCACCAACACAAGGATTAAGAAATTGGATGAAAGTTGGAACTAAAGTAGTTGCAGGAGACAAGATTACTGAAGGACAAGTTAATCCAAAAGAATTATTACAAGTTGCTGGAGTTAAAGAAGTTCAAAACTATATATTAAAAGAAGTTAAAAAAGTATATGCAAGTCAAGGTATTGATATATCAGATAAGCATATAGAAGTAATGGTAAGACAAATGTTAAGAAAAGTTGTAGTATTAGAAGGTAATGATACTAAACTAAACCCTGGTGTTCAAATAAGTTTAACAGAGATTACAAAGATTAACCGTAATGCGTTGTTAAATGGAAAAAGACCAGCTAAATTCTCACCAGTGCTATTAGGAATATCTAAAGCTTCAGTTGAGACTGATTCATTCTTATCTGCTGCATCATTCCAGGAAACTACTAAGGTTCTTACTGATGCTGCAATTAAGGGTAAGATTGACCACTTAATTGGATTAAAAGAAAATGTTATTCTTGGTAAGTTAATACCAGCAGGAACAGGTTGTGATGCTGATAGAGAAACTACTAAAGCAATTAATATTATGGCTGCTGAAATGAGAGAAGAAAGAATTGAAAGAAATAAACATAAAGATTCTGATGATGCTTTTCCATTTATGAGACAAAGTGATTCAGTAAGTAAAGAAATGATCGATGAGATTATAGAAGAAGAAAGTTTAGAAATAGCTGAAGAAGAATAATTTAAAGCTGTTAATTAATAAATTAAGTAACTGATAAATCAGTTACTTTTTTTATTAATTATAGGATTAATGTAGTAGTAAATTAGGGACAAAATATAACACTTGTATAATATAAGTTTATAATGGAACGGAATTTTAGGACAATATGAGTTTATATATTTAAAGATAGCGCTAATAATATTAATATGATAGAAATTAAGATATTAGTAATGTTCATTTTAACACAATGAGTGTATATAATTGAGAGGCTAATAATGGCTTTCCATACTATAGGTGCATGCAGTGTGTGCAGATGAATTTAATTGGTATAAGATTTTAATATATGTATACTTCTATATCTGCACACTAAGAGTTTACTAAGATTGCTATATATGTTGCACACTAAGAGTTGATTGCTAAGTGTATTAGAGATCAATTAGAAAGAAATTTAGTGAAGTGCAATAGTGAATTTTAAATGCATACTATAAGTTTATAAAGAATAGTACACTTTACAGTAACGTTCAATTTGGAAATACCAGTATTGTTGCATACTATGAGTTACTTTATTTAAAGTGATACTATTCATACTATGAGTTGTGTAGTGAATTAGATAATTATCATATTAAGAGTAACTATGATGAAAATATGTTAAGCATGCTATGAGTTTATATAAAGTGTAAGGAGTATGACTGTATACTTTAAGTGTAATGACGCTACTGTAAATTTAATATTATAATGTACACGTGGATTTAAGTGATTGGGGTGTTAAAAACAACTAATATTTAAAGTGGCCTGAAC
Organism: Erysipelotrichaceae bacterium; assembly: GCA_036642635.1. Taxonomy (GTDB): domain Bacteria; phylum Bacillota_I; class Bacilli_A; order Erysipelotrichales; family Erysipelotrichaceae; genus JAVWHP01. Next base: position 248 of record JAVXTN010000002.1, on the reverse strand, counting down.
TTAAATTAAAATTAGTACAGGTGTCTTAAAGTATAATTTGTTGATATAAAAAGTATGCTGAATTATAATAATAAATTATGTAATTGATAAAAATTCTAACTTAAAATAGGAATATAAAAATAAATCCAAGTAATGAATAGATTTAATGAATAAATAATAAAAAAAGAAGAAAAAAACGTTGACATGAAAGAGCAGAAATGGTATTATTAACAAGCGCTAAACGGCGCAGAAATAAGTTTGGTCTTTGA
>JAVXTN010000001.1:0-25166 GCA_036642635.1 Erysipelotrichaceae bacterium | reverse complement strand
CTTGATTGCTTTTCTTTTTACTTATAGCTTTTCTTAATATATCAGCTTTTCCTAATGTAAATCCTCCCATAACTTGAGCAATTTGCATTATCTGTTCTTGATATATTATAACTCCATAGGTTGGTTCTAATATTTCTTTTAATTTAGGATGCAAATATTCTATTTTATTTTTATTGTTTCTTGCTTCTAAAAATGTCGGAATGTTTTGCATTGGTCCTGGTCTATATAGTGCTATTGTCGCTACTATATCATCAAAGCAGTTTGGTTTCATTTTATGTATTAGGTTTTTCATTCCATCTGATTCTAGTTGAAATACACCTACTGTATTTGTATCTTGTATTAATTCAAATGTTTTTTTATCATTTAATGGTATATTCATTATATCAAATTCAGCATTTTCTTTTTTAATTTTACTTACTATTTCATCTATTATAGTTAAATTTCTTAGTCCTAAAAAGTCCATTTTTATTAATCCTAAGTTTTCTAGGTATTCCATTGGGTATTGTGTAGATACAATTCCTTCTTCAACGCTTATTAGTGGGCAATAGTTATCTATAGCATGTCTACTTATTACAATTCCTCCTGCATGTGTTGAGGCATGTCTTGGTAGTCCTTCTATTTTTAGTGCTATTCTTAATAATTGTCGGTTTCTTTCATTTCCATCAATTAAAATTTTAAAGGCTTTAGAATTGTTATAGGCATACATTAGATTAACTTTAATTAAATTAGGTATTGCTTGTGCTAGTTTATCTATTTCATAACTAGGTAAGCTCATTGCTTTCCCTACATCTCTTATTGCTTGTTTAGCTCCAAAGGTTCCAAACGTAATAATATGTGCCACATTTACTTCTCCATAGGTTTTTCTTACGTATTCAATTACTTCTTCTCTTCTATTATCAGGAAAATCGGTATCTATATCAGGCATGCTTATTCTTTCTGGGTTTAAAAATCTTTCAAATAACAAATTATATTTTATAGGGTCTACATGTGTTATCCCTAAGCAATAAGCTACTAATGATCCTGCTGCACTTCCTCTTCCTGGTCCTACATAAATATCATTACTTCTAGCATAGCGTATAAAATCATATACTATTAAAAAATAGTCAGCGAATTTCATTTGGTTTATAACTTGTAGTTCGTAGTTTAATCTTGCTATATAAGTTGCTGATGGTTCTTCAGTCTTTAGTCTTTTAATTAGTCCTTTTTTACATAGTTTACTTAGGTATTCTTCACTTCCTATATTAAGTTTATTTTTATATACTGGCAGTTCGGCTTTTTTTAATGGTAAACTATAACTACATAGTTTCGCTATTTCTTCTGTAGCTTCTAGATCGTTTTTATCATATAGTTTTTCCATTTCTTCTTCATTTCTAAAGTATCTATTCTTTTCTATATCTAATTGTTGATCACTTAGTTTCATTCCTTTTTTAATTGCGATGCAGGTTTCATAGGCATCACTGTCTTCTTTTTTTAAATAATAAGTTGGTGAAATTGCTACTGTTTTAATATCTAATGCTTTACATGTTTCTTTAAGGATCATGTTTTGTTTGCGATTAAATTCTAAATCATTAGAATTTATTCCGCAATACATATTAGATAGTTGTTTATGGTCTTTTAAATATTGTATTAGTTCTTGTTGGTTATTTATTATATTTAATGGGGTTGTTAAAATTATAACGCAGTCTTCTGCGAGGGTTACTAATTCAGCTACGTTAATGGTAGCTGAATTAGTATTTATTTTAGTTGATAGTTTTATTAGTTTAGAGTATCCTTCATTATTCTTAGCTATAATGATATAACCATATATTTTAGTTTTATATTCGGCTTCTATTTCTAATCCTAATATTGGATTAATATGATTTGCTATACAGGCATTATAAAATTGTATAGCACTGTGCATTACATTCTTATCTACTATAGATATACTTTTTATATTATCAGTTAGGCACTTGTTTATTAGTTCATCTATTTTAATGGTTGATGATAACAATGTATAAGAACTTCTTACCTGTAGGTTTACACTCATATAAATCTCCTTTCAACTTATATATTAATTATAACTAAAAAAAACTGAATTAACAGTTATTTTTAATTTTATTCTCTAGTTCTTCAATAAGTTCATTAATTTTTTGTTTAGTTAGATTTTTAACTCCACTTGCTAGTTTGTGTCCTCCACCTTCATATTTATTGGCTATTTCATTAATTGCTAGATTAGAAGATCTTAAAGATCCATTATATATATTAGAACGGTCTTCTTCTTCTCGTTCAGCAAATAGACACCAAATTTCAACTGCTTTAATGTTTCCTAAAGCATAAACCTTATCTTTAGCTTGAGAAAAGGTTAAATTAAAATCATTATATTCCTTTTTAGATAATATTATATAAGCTAAGCGATTATCACAAACAAAGCAAGCTTTGCTTCTTATATATGTTTCTAATTTGAATTCATCTACGCTTGATTGGTATTGTAATTGATTTATTTTTGCTATATCAATACCAAAGCTCGCAATATATGTAGCCGCTTCTAACGTTTTTGTTGAGGTAGCACCTGTTGAAAATTTTAATGTATCTGCTATTAATCCACAATATAGGTAGTTAGCACACTGTGTAGTAAGTTCATCATTTTCATTCTTAAAGATTAGAGCTAATATTTCACACGTAGCACCTGCTTCTGCACATACTATTTCATGGTTAGCATAGTTCTCTATATTAGGATGGTGATCAATCTTAAAGCTATCCATAGCTTTAAGATAGCGATAATCGTCTATACGTGCAGCATTACCACAGTCTAGAATGATCGCTAATGATGAAGCAATTATTGCTTCATCACATTGATCACCTTTTGGAAAGCAACTATCATCATAGGCCATTTCATTTCCTAATGCATATACATGCTTATTAGGATACTTATTAAGTATGTATTCTTTTAAAGCGAATTGAGATCCTAGTGCGTCAGAGTCTGGATGGATGTGACGATAAATAGTTATATTCTCATATGCTTCTATATACTCAATAAAGTTATGATAATTGCTATTCATTATCAAACCTTAACAAACGATAAGCGTCTCTTGATATGACTAGTTCTTCATTTGTTGGTAGCATCCATACATCAATTTTAGATTCAGGTGTTGAAAGTCTTAATTCATATCCTCTTGCATCAGAGTTTAACTTATAATCAATATGCACTCCTAGTGCTTCTTCCATTTTACGACATACCTTACCACGTAGATTACAGTCATTTTCACCAATTCCTCCTGTGAAAAGAATTGCATCTACACTTCCCATTTGAACTATGTATCCTCCAATTGTATTAGTTAGACGATTAATATAAATCTCATGTGTTAATAGGCATTTAGGATCATTAGCACTACATCCATCTTCAATATCACGTCCATCTGAACTTATGCCACTAATTCCAAGCATTCCAGATTTCTTATTTAAAGCATAGTCAATATCACTTGGTGTCATTCCAGTTTTTTTCATTAAATAAGGGATAATGGCTGGATCAATATCACCACAGCGTGTCCCCATCATAATTCCACCTAATGGTGTAAATCCCATACTAGTATTGATTGAAACTCCACCTTTTACTGCAGTAACACTAGCACCATTACCTAAATGGCATGAAATAATATTTAAGTCTTTAATATTTTTACCTACTATTTCTGCATAACGATTACATACATATTGGTGAGAAGTACCATGGAATCCATACTTTCTAATTTTATACTCTGTATAGTATTCCATTGGTAATGGATACATATATGATTCAGGTCCTAAAGTTTGGTGAAATGCTGTATCAAAAGCCATAATGTGTTTACAGCTTGGTAATTCTTTTTTGAATGCACGATATCCTACTAATGCTGCTGGATTATGTAAAGGTGCAAGTTCTGATAATTCTTCTACATGTCCTTCTACCTCAGCATCAACGATAGCGCTTCCACTAAAGTATTCACCACCATGTACTACTCGGTGTCCTGCTCCTTTTATTTCATTAAGGTTTGCTACTACTCCATGTTCTATTAATGCTTTTAATAGTAGTTGTACAGCTACTGAATGGTCTTCAATTGGCAATATTTGTTCGAATTTCTTTCCATTCACTTTAATTGTGAATATACCATCATTAAATCCAATTCTATCTACCATTCCACTTGTTAATACCTTTTCTTCAGGCATTTCAAATAATTGAAATTTAAGTGATGAACTCCCTGCATTTACTGAAATAATTTTAGTCATAATATTCTCCTTTAATCATTTTCTTCTAATGATTCAACTAATTTAATTAATTCTTCATTTTCTATATGTTTCATTTTATCATATATTTCTTTTCTATTCTTATATTTTTCTACTAACTTTAATTTTTCTTCATAATCTTCTAATAGTTTATTGGTTCTTTTTATCTGATCACTTACTGCTGCTCTACTTATTTCTAAATTTTCTGCTATCTCTGCTAATGAATAATCTTCTTTGAAGTACATATTCATAACACATACTTGTTTATCGGTTAATAAACTTGCGTACCAGTCTAATAGTTCATTAATCTTCTGTGTTTGTTTCATTTAGAAAGCCCTTACACAAACCGTAAAGATAAGTGTTAATATCAAATTCTTTTAAATCATCAATGGTTTCACCTAATCCAATATATTTAACTGGTATTCCTAGCATTCTTTTTATTGCTATTACTATACCACCTTTCGCTGTTCCATCCATCTTGCTTAATATAATTCCATCTACATTAGTTGTTTCCATAAACACGCTTGCTTGTGCTATTCCATTTTGTCCAGTAGTTGCATCTAGTACGAGAAATATTTGGTGCGGTGCTCCTGGTATTTCTCTTTCTATTACTCTTTTCATTTTATTTAACTCATTCATTAAGTTTGTTTTGTTTTGTAGTCTTCCTGCTGTATCTCCAATTAAGATATCAATCTTATTTTCTTTAGCATAACGACAAGCATCTACTAACACTGAACTTGGATCTCCATTTTCTTTACCTTTAATACAATGAACATCTAATCTAGTAGCCCACGTATCTAATTGTTGCATTGCCCCTGCTCTAAATGTATCAGCTGCAGCAACTGCAACGCTCATTCCTTTTTTCTTATAGTAGTTTACTAATTTTGCTGTTGAAGTAGTTTTACCACTTCCATTTACTCCTACCATTAATATAACAGTAGTTCCTTCTTCATTAAATACTATTGGCTTAGCTTCTTCTTCATCATATAGTTCAGCCATAGTTTCAACTAGTATATTAGCTAATTCATCAAATTCAGTAACTTTATTTGTTTTAGCTTTTTCTTCTACTTGCTTTATAATGATTTCAGCAGTTTTAACTCCTATATCTGCTTCTAACAGTATAATCATTAATTCTTCAAGAAAGTCTTCATTCACTTCACTAAAACCGAAAGCTAACTTTTTAATTTTAGCTCCAAATGTATTATTAGATTTATTTAATCCTTTAAGATAATAGTCTTTATCTTCAGAATTACTAAATGCTTTTTTAATTTTAGTAAATATTGACATTATTCTTCCTCCTTTGACGTTGCTAAACTTATGGCTTCATTCAATTTAACTTTAAATAATTGAGAAACTCCACCTTCCTGCATTGTTACTCCGTATAGTGCATCACATTGTTCCATTGTTCCTGGTCTATGTGTAACAACAATAAATTGTGAGTCTCCTTTAAAGCTTCCTATATACTTAGCTAATTTTTCTACATTAGCTTGGTCTAGTGCAGCTTCAACCTCATCAAATATACACAATGGTATTGTTCTTGCTTTAAGTATTGAGAATAATACACAGATAGCTACTAATGATTTTTCTCCTCCTGATAAAGCTTTATTGTTTTTAACATCTTTACCTGGTGGCTGAACATCAATTTCTATTCCTGTATTTAGTATGTCATTTGGGTCTAAGAGTTTAAGTTCTGCTCTTCCTCCACCAAATATTTGTCAAAATACTTCATGTAGTTCATTATTAATTTTATCAAACATTTCTTTGAATTGAACAATCATTATGTCATCCATTTCACTTATAGCTTCTAATATTTTATTTTTAGCACTTATTAATTCATCTCTTTGTGAGCATAATGTTTCATATCTTTCTCTTACACCTTCATATTCTTCTGGTGCTTCAAGATTTACATTACCTAATGCACTTATCTCATTACGTAATCTTACTACATCTATCCTTGCTTGTTCCATGTCCATTTCTATCTTTTTAGTACTTGCAAATTCAAAGGTCATTTCATAGTTACTTGCTAATCTTTCCATTTCATTTTCTAACTTAGTAGCTACTCTTGCTTTAGAAATTTCATTATCCTTTTGATCTTTACTTATAGTATTTGAATCTCTTCTCGCTTCTCTAAGTGCATTATTCTTTCTTTCTAATTCGTTTCCCGCAGTTATACGTTCACTTCTTTTAGTACTTATAGTTGCTACTATAGCATCTTTTTCTTTTTCAGCTTGAGTTAATTGTACTATTAGTTCATCTACTTTAGCATCTTTATCCATTTTTTCATCTTTAGGTGCTATAGAATCAAACTCATCTTTTAATGAATCATAACTAGCTTTCTTAGCATCCACTAATGGTTGCGTACGAGCAATAGTTAGCCTGTATTCAGTAATACTTCCTTTAATTCTAGTACATATTGAATCCATGTTAATAACTTCATCATTATATTTATCTAATAAATCACGTTGTGTTGAAACTTTTGTATCAATTCCTTTTAATTCACTAGCTATTGCTAATGGAGAATAACTGTCTTTGATTTTTCCTCCACTCATTGATCCACCTTTATGAACTAAATCTCCATCTAGTGTAACGATCTTATAGTTATATTTTGTAGATCTTGCTAGTTCATTTGCATGTGCTAAATTATCACATATCATAACATTTCCTAATAATGAACTGCTTACGATATCATAACATTCTTCACATTCGATAAAATCATAAGCACAGCCTAAAAAGCCTTGTGTATTGTTTGCTACTAATAAAGCATCTTGTGCTACATAACGGTCTTTTAATACTGTTGTAGGTAAGAATGTTGCTCTTCCTGATTGATTCTTCTTTAAAAAATTTATAGCATTTCTCGCAGCCTGTTCATTTTCTGTAACTATATGATATAAAGATCCTCCAAGTGCATTAGATATAGCATCTTCATAGCCGTCTTTAGGTACTAATACTTGTGATACGACGCCCATTATACCATTCAATGAACTCTTAGCTTCAATAATAGCTTTAACTCCTTGTTGATGATTAAATGGTTGTTGTATAAGCTTATTTAATAGTTCTTGTCTATTTGCTAATTTATTATAAAGTTCTAATGCTTGTGTTGCATTAGTTTTAGCTGTTTCATATAATTCATCGTTTTGTTTTTCTTTTTCTTTTTCTAATTCTAAATCAGTTTCAGCTCCGTCTAGTGTTGCTTTTAATTCGTTATATTCATACTCTACTGCTGTTAATTTCTTCTTTAATCCTGGCAGTTTTTCTTGATCAGTAGCATATTCCATCAAGTGCTTAAACTTTTCGTCTTGTTCAGCTTTTCTTGTGCTTAGATTAGTAACTTCTTCAACCTTTTTCATTAATTTACCCTGTAATGTATTAATTTCAATATCTAGGGCACTCATTGTTGTTCTTAGTTCACTAATTCCATTATCATTTAAAGTAATCGCAGTATCACATATAGCTGCTTTTCCTTCTAAATCAAATGATTGTTCTTCTAATTTTACTGCTTCTTTATTTAAATTTTCAATTTCATCTACTATTACGCTTATTTCGATTGTTTCTAATTGTTCTTTTTTATCAATATATTTCTTTGCTTTTTCTGCTTGTCTTTTTAATGGTAATACTTGTCTTTCTAATTCACTTATAATATCTTCAGCTCTTGATAGATTATCATCTGTTCTATTTAACTTATTTACTGATTCAACTTTTCTTTTCTTATACTTAGCTACTCCTGCTGCTTCTTCAAAGATGGATCTTCTATCTTCAGGTCTTGCGTCAGAAAAAGATGCTACATCTCCTTGAGATATAAATGATAATGAATTCTTTCCTAATCCAGTGTCTAACATCATATCTGTTATGTCTTTTAAACGACATGGTGTTTTGTTTATTAGGTATTCAGATTCTCCACTTACTCGATGGATTCTTCTTGTAATTTCTACTTCATCAAAATCTACTTTCATAATGTGCTTTGAGTTATCAAAAACTAAAGTCACTTCTGCTAAATTAACTGCTTTTCTTGATTGACTACCTGAAAAAACTAAATCGCTCATTGATTCAGCTCTTAATGTTTTTGCACTTTGTTCTCCTAAAGTCCATCTTATGGCATCATTAATATTACTTTTACCACATCCATTAGGTCCAACTATTCCTATAACATTTGAATCAAATGTTATTATTGATTTATCTGCAAATGATTTAAAACCTTGTACTTCTATTCGTTTTAAAAACATGTGTATCCTCCTAGTATCATTGTGTATTTGTCTTTTAAAGATTTATTTACTGTCATTATTATATCATATTTCGCACTATTTAAATATATCTTTTCGAAATTTAGTTATATGTCCCCTATAATATTTCTTTATCAATATACTTATATTTGTGTTACAATAGTTATTGTAAAAAGAGGTGTCGTTATGGAAAAATCAATGAAGGATTTAGTCCAACTTAGTTTTAAAGAGGAATTAGCTAATGCTTTGACTCATGGTATAATGGCTTTAGTTGTTTTAATGCTTTTACCTGCTATTGCTGTCTATTCTTATATTAATGGTGGCTTAGCTTTATCAATTTCTACTAGTGTATATGTTATTTGTATATTCTTTATGTTCTTAGTTTCTACTTTATATCATTCTATGCCTTTTGGTACTAGTCATAAATATATTTTCAGAATACTTGATCATTCTTTTATATATTTTGCGATTGCGGGTACTTATACGCCTATTGCTGTTTATCTTATTAAAGGTTGGGAAGGTATGGCCATTCTTGTAATTCAGTGGTCTATGGTTATCTTTGGTGTCCTTTATAAATGTCTTAGCAAAAAAAGCACTCCTAAAATTTCTTTAGCGATATATTTAGTTATGGGTTGGACTGCTGTGTTGTTCATTCCTAAATTATTGGCTACTGCCTCTCCTATCTTCTTATCTTTCATAGTATTAGGTGGCATTCTTTATTCAATTGGTGCTTATTTTTACGCAAAAAAAGGCGTTAAGTACATGCATGTTATTTGGCATTTCTTTATTAATGCTGCAAGCATTGCTCATTTAATAGCTGTCGTTTTCTTCATTTAAACATCGGAGAATAAATAAAAAGCCTAAAAACGGCCTAAATAAAGGCTTTAAGAAGGTTTTTTGTTAGTTTAATTAAACTAACAAAAATAGTAGAAAACAAACAGGCTCTGTGGCTTGTTTTTTTATTATAAAAAAGTGTTAGTTTAATTAAACTAACACTTAATCATATAAATTAATCTAAACACCATTAAAAATAATGTTTTATTTCTCAAATAAGAAATCTACGCATGTCTTCTCATCGATAAATTCTAAATTATCAATAACTCTAGGTAAGAAAGGTTGAGTTAGATAAGAAGTTATTTCACATATGAAATTACCTCTTATCATAGATTTAACATAGTCTAAACCTTCGGCTTGGAAATCTTCAATAAAGTTATCCATTACATATGCTTTTAATGCATCATCACTTTGATCCTTAAACTCTATTTTATTTAAATGACATTCTGCTTCAAAGTAATCCTTTGTTGCTTTACCATTAGCTGGAAATTCAGGAAAATACACTGCTTTAGTAGCACCCTTATAAGTAGCTAAAGCATACATTTCAACATTCTTTTTTGACTGTTTCTTTAGTATCTCATTTAATTCATCACGACTATTTATTTTCATATTAAATCTCCTTAGAATAGTTTAACTATATCTTGCCATGTTACAAAAACCATTAAAGCTAATATTGCAAATACACCTATATTCATTACAATTGTAATAAACTTTTCTGAAAGTTTCTTCCCTCTTATCTTTTCAATAATAACAATTAGGATTCTTCCACCATCTAATATAGGAATTGGTAAAGCATTAAATACTCCTAGATTTAATGATAACATAGCAATCAAACTAAAGAAAGCCATAATACCTTGAGATGAAAATTGAGAAGTTACTTTAAAGATACCAATAGGTCCAGATAAATTTTCTAAACCGACTCCTCTAAATAAATTTAATAATGCTTCAGTAATCATTTTAACACTATTAATACAATCTAAAAACGCATACTTAACTGATTCAATCATAGTGATTTCTTTAGTATTAGCTTTAATAATTACTCCAGCTTGTATTTGTCCAGTATCAGGATTTTTTACTGGAGTTAATTTTAAACTAATAAGTTGTCCATTACGTTCAACCTCATAAATTGATTCTCCCATATCAGCCGTAGTAGCTTCTACTAAATCTTGATAATTAACTATAGGATGCTTTGTTCCATCACCATAAGTAATGGATACAATTTTATCGTCAGCTTTAAAATTTGCTTTACTAGCAGGTGAATCTGCTACTACTTCACCTACTATAGCTTCTTCAACAGGTAGGTTAATAACTCCGTTATATAAATTTATTCCAGTAAATATAACAAGAGCTAAAACTATATTCATAAAGATACCAGCACCCATAATAATGACTTGTTTCCACGGTTCAATTCCATTCACACAACGTTCAGGAGGAATTGAATCATACAATTCACCATTAGCATCTTCTTCACCAGCCATTTGAACATAACCACCAATCGGTAATGCTCTAATAGCAAGAGTAGTCTCTTTGAATTTTTTCTTAAATAGTGCTGGACCGAATCCAATTGAGAATTCACCACAATAAACATTGAATTTCTTCGCTGCTATTAAATGTCCTAGCTCATGTACAATAACAATAACTGTTAAAACTACTATAAAATAAAGTGATTTATATAATAAATCCATTAGCTATCTCCCTTCAATCTATTTAATACATAGATTCTAGCTGCTTGATCAGCTGCTATAATATCATCTAATGTAACATTCTTTTTATATTCTATATGTTTTAATGCATCTATAATGTATAATTCTATATCTAAAAATGAAATCTTATTATTAATAAATAAGTTAACTGCACATTCATTTGCAGCATTCATTATAGATAATGCATTTCCTTCAGCTTTACCACACTCTATTGCAACTTTACCTAGTGGATACCTTATAAAATCCATCTTTTTAAAATGCAATAATCCTAGTTCTGCTAAATCTAACTTTTGACCACCTTTTAATTCAATTCTATTTGGATAATTTAATGCATACTGAATTGGTAATCTCATATCAGCTGTTCCTAATTGAGCAATAATACTAGTATCTTTATATTGTACCATTGAATGTACAACACTTTCTTGATGTATTAGTACTTCTATATCTTCATAGTCTTTATCAAATAGATAATGGGCTTCTATTATTTCTAAACCTTTATTCATCATAGTAGCACTATCTATTGTTATTTTAGCTCCCATTGACCAATTAGGATGGTTTAATGCTTGTTCTAATGTTACATTTTCTAATTGGTTTCGTTCTAGATTTCTAAAGCTTCCTCCACTAGCAGTAATGATAAGCTTATCTACTTCCTTACTATCATTACCTCTTAAACATTGAAATATAGCTGAGTGTTCAGAATCTATTGGATATAAATTTACTTTATGTTCTTTTATAGCTGCTTTAACTAAACTTCCTCCAACTACTAATGTTTCTTTATTAGCCAACGCAATATCTTTATTGTTGCTTATTGCATTAAGCGTTGGCTTAAGGCCTACAAAGCCTACTAATGCATTAACTAGTGTATCATATCTTTCTAGACTTGTTATATACATTAGTCCAGACTCTCCACATACAAACTCAATATCTTTATATTCTTTTTGTAATGTATCCATATCTTCTTTTTTAGCTACACATACTATTTTAACGTCAATTTCTTTTAATATATTCCTTAGCATTTCTATATTATTACCAACACTTATGGCTGCTATATGAAACAAATCTGTATGTGCTTTTACTACATCAATAGTTTGGATTCCTATAGAGCCACTAGCTCCTAATAGTACTATCTCTTTCATAGCATTATCACTACATTATATATAAATGCAAATATAATAAAATTATAAATTAATGAATCTAGTCGATCTAACATTCCTCCATGTCCTGGAAATATATTAGAGAAATCTTTAATTTCAAAGTTTCTTTTCATTGCTGAAAAGGCTAAATCTCCGATTTGACCAGTGATTGGCATTATAATACATGCAATTGCTAATGCTGTAGTAGAGAATCCACTTATACAGAAGTGAGCAAAGGCAAAAGATGCAATGGCACCTATAATAAAGCCTCCAATACTTCCTTCTATTGTTTTTTTTGGTGATACTCTTTCATTAAGTTTATGTTTACCAAAGAAATATCCAGTAAAATAAGCACCAGTATCACAAGCATAAGTAGCAATAATAATCATCCATATAAACATTGGATTAGCTTTATATATCACTTTAAAAGATGCTGCAATACAATAAATAAATATAATAAATGATACATAAACAAAAGCATCTTTACTTGTAAATTGTTCATCAAATACGGGTATAGCAAACAAGATTAATATAGCTAAGCCAATAGTTATTAGAACATATTCTATAGGTAAATAGATTATAGCAAATGAAGCAATAATAGTGGCTATCATAATTAGTGGATGTTGTTTATTATCACTTAATTTTAGATATTCATAGCCACAACCACCTACTATTATTGCTATTAATAAATCAATTAAAATACCACCTAATAATAGTGATGGTATTATAACTGCTAATATTGCTAATCCTGTTATAATTCTTGTTTTCATTATATACCTCCAAATCGACGATTTCTTTTTTCATATTCATCGATACATCGATGTAATACTTCTTCATTAAAGTCAGGCCAAGCTTCTTCTACAAACATTAATTCACTGTAGGATAATTGCCACAATAAGAAGTTTGACAATCTCAATTCCCCACTTGTTCTTATCATTAAATCTACTGCTGGGAATTGAGATGTCATTAGATAGTTATCAAATTCGTTTTCTTCTAAATCATTTGCACGTTTATTTGTTACTACTTCATCAGTATACTTTTGAATTCCTAGCACTATTTCTCTTCTTGAGCCATAATTAGATGCTAAGCAAAGGATTAATCCTGTATTTGTTTTTGTTTCTTCACATGCTCTATTTATTACATTTCTTGTATCTTCAGGGAAACGGTCTAACTCACCTATATACATTACTCTAATATTGTTTTTTTGTAAATCTTTCATGTAACTTGTAAAGAAGATTCTTGGTGCTTTACATAAATAATCAACTTCATTAAATGGTCTTTTCCAATTTTCAGTAGAAAAAGCATAAACTGTCATAACTTTAATTCCAATTTTATTGGCTTCAATAGCTATTCTTTTTATATTAGCTGCACCTTCTTTATGTCCAGCAGTTCTAATAAGTCCACGTTGTTGGGCCCATCTTCCATTTCCGTCCATTATTATTGCTATATGTTTAGGCATAAGTTCTTTTTCCATTTTATCCTCCTAAAGCAAAACCCACAAATATTGTGGGTTAATATACTTATACAGACATTATATCTTTCATTTTGTCTGCTGCTACTGCATCAATCTTTTTAATAAATTCATCAGTTAGCTTTTGAATCTTTTCTTGTTCATTCTTTTTCATATCTTCAGTAAGTTCTTTACTTTTCTTTACTAGATCATTAGCATCTCGTCTAATGTTTCTGATGACAATTTTACTATCTTCTCCGTATTTATGAGCAACCTTACTTAATTCTTTTCTTCTGTCTTCAGTTAATGATGGAATCATAATTCTTATTACATCGCCATCATTCTGAGGAACTAATCCAGTATCTGACATTGATACAGCTCTTTCAATATCTTTTAATATAGACTTGTCAAAGGCTTTTATCAATAGTTGTCTACCTTCTACAACTTGAATACTTGCAACTTGATTAATAGGTGTCATACTACCATAATTCAAAAGAGACTTGATCTAGAATACTAGGATTAGCTCTTCCTGTTCTTATTGTAGTTAAATTTACTCCTAATGCTTCAATTGCTTTATCCATCTTACTTTTTGTGTTATCTAAAATTTCACTCATTTGTGTACCTTCTTTCATATCTACTTAATATTTTACCATGAATTAGCACGTTTGATAAGTTTATTTTTTAGTAATTACTGTTCCATTAATATCACCTTGAACAGCTTTAAGAATATTACCTTTTTCATTCATATTAAACACCACTAGATCTACATCATTATCCATACACATTGAAGTTGCAGTTGTATCCATAACTTGTAAATTTTGTTGAATTAAATCCATGTATGTAAGGTGGTCATATCTTTTAGCATCTGGATTGTTTTTAGGATCACAGTTATAAACTCCATCAACTCCATTTTTAGCCATTAGAATTACATCTGCTTTAATTTCACTTGCACGTAAAGCAGCTGTTGTATCTGTAGAGAAATAAGGATTACCTGTTCCTGCTCCAAATATTACTATTCTTTTCTTTTCTAAATGACGTAATGCTTTTCTTACTATAAAAGGTTCAGCTACTTTTTGCATTTCAATAGCTGTTTGTACTCTTGTTGGTACTCCTTCTTGTTCTAAAGCACTTTGTACTGCTAAAGCATTAATTACTGTTGCTAACATTCCCATATAATCGGCTTGAACACGTTCAATTCCCATTGTTTCAGCCATTTTACCACGGATAAAGTTACCTCCACCAACTACAATTGCTAAATCTACTCCTAGCTCGTGAACTTCTTTAAGTTCTTTAGCTAAATTAGCTAAAATATTTGGATCAAATGAATTACCTGGTGATGATAATGCTTCACCGCTTAGTTTTAACAATACTCTTTTATACATAAATGTATCTCCTTCATCTTGTTTTTCTTTAAAAAAAGGACACAAAGTGCCCTTCATTTTATTTTTTAATTTGACTCATTACTTCTTCAGCAAAGTTTTCTTCCTTCTTTTCAATACCTTCTCCTACTTGGAAACGAATAAAAGTATCAATAGTAGCATTTGCTTGTTTTAGTACTTGAGCAATCTTTAACTTACCATCTTTAAAGAATACTTGTTCTAATAAACATTGGTCTTGAAAGTGTTTAGATAATCTACCTGCAATAATACCATCTAGTACATTTTGAGTTTTTTTAGACATAGCTGGATCTTGTGCCATGATTTCATTTTGAACTGCTTTTTCACGGTCCATTTCAGCTGTAGGTACATCTTCCATATTTATATAAACTGGACTCATTGAAGCAATTTGCATTGCCATATCTTTTGCAACAGCTGCATCAGTAGATCCTTTTAATATAGTTAGAGCTGAAATAGTTCCTCCCATATGAATATAGCTACCAAAAGCATCTGCATCTGTTTTTTCTAAAACAGCAATACGACGAAGAGTTACTTTTTCACCAATTTTAGCTGCTGCTTCAACTACAACGTCACTTAAAGTTTGTCCATTAACATCTAATGCTAAGGCAGCTTCAAGATCAGCTGGTTTATTCTTCAATAATACATCTTTTATAGTATCTAATAATCCTAAGAATAATTCATTCTTAGCTACAAAGTCTGTTTCTGAATTAACTTCAAAGATAATACCAGTGTTTCCATCAGTAGCTACTCTTGTTAATCCTTCAGCTGCGATTCTGTCAGCTTTCTTACCAACTTTTGCCATACCTTTTTCACGTAACCAGTCGATAGCTTTTTCAATATCACCATCTACTTCAGTTAACGCTTTTTTACAATCCATCATTCCTGCACCAGTTTTTTCTCTTAGTGCTTTTACATCTTGAGCAGTTACCATATTTTAGTTTCCTCCTACGTATTATTCAGCAGTAGTAGTTGGTGCTACTGTAGCTGGAGTTTCAGCATTTTCAGCTGGTTTTGCATTGTTGTTGAATTCTCTTTTTTGGAAAGGTTTACCATCACGGCCTGAAGGACGACGGTTCTTATCAAAAGGACGACGGCTTCTTCTTTCTTCATTTCTTTGACGACGACGACGGTCATTTTCAGCGATTTGTTCTTCTACACTAATAATAACGTCTTTCATTGTTATATCTTCACCATCTTCACTTTGGTGTGCTACTGAAAGGATTCCACCTTTAGTTTCAACAATTGCATCAGCCATTAAAGTAATAATCATTTTAACTGAACGAATTGCATCATCATTTGAAGCGATTGGGTAATCAACTTCTTCTGGATCACAGTTAGTATCTACCATTGCGAATACTGGAATATTTAATTTTTTAGCTTCTGCTACTGCATTGTGTTCTTCTTTTGGATCAACTACAAATACAGCGTTAGGAAGTTTTTTCATTTCCTTAATACCACCAAGGAAGTTTTCTAAACGAGCTTTTTGTTTCTTAATCTTTGCAATTTCTTTTTTAGGATAAACATCGATTAATCCACTTGCTTCCATTTCTTCAATTTCTATTAGACGACGTACACGTTTTTGGATTGTACGGAAGTTTGTTAATAAACCACCTAACCATCTTTGGTTAACAAAGAATGATCCTGAACGTAATGCTTCTTCTACTACGATTCCTTGAGCTTGTTTCTTAGTTCCTACAAATAACACTTTACCACCTTTTTCAGCAATATCTTTCATTGCTGCATAAGCAGTATCTAATTGTTCTTGAGTTTTTTCTAAGTTAATAATGTAAACACCATTTTTATTTGCATAAATGTTTGGTTTCATTTTTGGGTTCCATCTACGTGTTTGATGACCGTAATGTACACCTGCTTCTAATAATTTTCTCATTGATACTATTGACATATAATATCCTCCACTTCCGTTTGACCTCCATCATTTCGAACACTGGTAACTTATATAGGACCGTTTTTGGTCATAAGCACGGAACAGTGAATCCATGATGTGCGACGTGTGTAACTTTTTACACCATTTAATAGTATACCATAATTTGTTTCATTTTCAATACTTTTTTTAACTTTCTCACTACTCTTCCATTCTTTTATTTCTTAGCTCTAGGATGAGCACTATTATACACATTCATCAATCTTTGATTACTTACATGTGTATAAATTTGAGTAGTACTCAAACTTGAATGGCCTAATAGTTCTTGTACAAATCTTATATCAGCACCATTATCTAATAAATGAGTAGCAAAAGAATGCCTAAACATATGTGGATGTAAATGCATAGATAAACCACTATTCTTTGCTAATACATCTAATATGTATTGTATTCCTCGTGATGTGAACTTCTTATTACTAGCATTAACAAATACATATTCATCACTATTATAGCTAGTAATAAGACGTTCGTTAGCTAGATACTTCTTCAAATACTTTTTAGCTGTAGCATTAAAAGGCACTATTCTTTCTTTAGTTCCTTTACCTACTATTCTTATTAGTTGTTCTTTAATATTAATATTATTAACTTTTAAATTACATAGCTCACTTACACGTAACCCACTAGCATACATTAATTCAAATATAGCACGGTTACGTAATCCAAACTTGTCATTAACATTAATACTGTTTAAAAATTTAAGCATTTCTTCATAGAAAAGAAAGTCAGGTATATTATGGTCACATTTTATGTTTTTAATATATATAAATGGATTAGCTATTACATCACTATATTCATTTAAATATCTATAAAAAGATCTTAAGGCTGACATTCTACGTGCAATACTACTGTTCTTTAAATAAGGATTAGTGTCTTTTATATAAGCTATATAATTATATACTGCATTACGATCTACATCAGCAAAGTTTTCTATACCTTCCGAATTTAAATATTTTATAAAATTATTTAAATCTAAGTTATAAGCTTCATAAGTTGCTTCTGAATTAGTATTAATATTACTTATATACTTTAAGAAATGATCAATTTGATCATTCATCAAATTTTGTGACATATTCTTTTATTACTGCTATTGCTTGTTGAGCAAAGGCACTTTTTCTTTCATTCTTATTTACTTTTTTTAGTAGCTGCATTATTCCAAAGTTAGCGTTCATTGGTTGAAAGTATTTTGGATGTGTATGTGTTATGTAATGGGCCATTGATCCCATTACGCATGTTGGTGGTAATACTATTGGCTCATTACCTTTAACTATACGTGCCATATTTAATCCTGCTAATATACCACTAGCTGCTGATTCTACATATCCTTCTACTCCACTCATTTGGCCAGCAAAAAATAAATCTTTACGATTCTTTGCTTGATAAGTTGCTAATAGTACCTTTGGTGCACATATATAAGTGTTTCTATGCATTACTCCATAGCGTACTATATTAGCATCTTTTAATCCTGGTATTAAACTTAATATTCTTTTTTGTTCTCCCCAGGTTAAATGTGTTTGAAAACCTACAATGTTATATAGACTAGCTGCTGCATCATCTTGTCTTAATTGTACTACTGCATAAGGTTCTTCCCCATTATGTTCTAGTCCTACTGGTTTCATTGGACCAAACAGTAATGTCTTTTCACCTCGTCTTGCCATTTCTTCAAATGGCATGCATCCTTCAAAGTACTTTTCATCTTCAAAGTCTTTTAGTTTAACTGTCTCAGCCTTAATTAATTCATTATAAAATAAACTGAATTCAGCTTTATTCATAGGACAGTTAATATAATCTGCTTCACCTTTATCATATCTAGACTTATAGTATGCTATATTCATATCGATACTATCTTTTTCTATAATTGGAGCAGCAGCATCATAAAAATGAAAGTACTCCTCTTTTAAATAGTCTTGTATAGATGCACTTAGTGCATCACTAGTTAATGGTCCTGTAGCTAGTATTACCTTTCCTTCGGGTATACTAGTAACGTGTTTAGCTTCAAATCTTACTAATGGTTGTCCTTTTATAAATTCTGTTATATCTTTAGAGAACTTTTCTCTATCTACTGCTAGTGCGCTTCCAGCTGGTACTTTATTTGCTTCTGCATACTTCATTATTATTGAATCAAATTGGCGCATTTCTTCTTTTAGCACGCCTACTGCGTTATCTAATGCATCACTTCTTAATGAGTTAGAACATACTAATTCGGCAAAGTTGGCAGTATGATGTGCAGGAGAACTTACTAATGGTCGCATTTCAATTAAATGTACTGGTATTCCTCTTTTAATTAATTGCCATGTTGCTTCTACTCCTGCAAGTCCAGCTCCTACTACAGTAACTTCTTCCATTACTTATCTTCCTTAACAGCTTTCTTAGCCACTGCTTTCTTAGCCACTGGTTTCTTAGCCACTGCTTTCTTAGCCACTGCTTTCTTAGTTGCTGGTTTCTTAGCCACTGCTTTCTTAGTTACTGGTTTCTTAGCTGTTTCTACTTCTTTAGTAACTACTTCAGCATTTACTTCTTCATTATCTTTAGGTTTCTTTTCTTCTTTTTTAATGTAATGACATTTAGGATAATTACTACAACCTATAAAGAATGTTTTAAAACGTGATTGACGTTTTACTAATTCACTACCACATTCAGGGCACATTTCACCAGTAGGAACTGGTTCAAACTTAGGTTTATTACTTTTAATATATTTACAATTTGGGTAATCTCCACATGCTAGGAATGGTCCAAAGCGACCTTTCTTTTGTACTAGTTTATGTCCACAATTAGGACATACTTCATCTGTTTCTAAAGCAGGATCTGGTTCACCTTCACTCTTAGTATATTTACAATTAGGAAAATCTATACAAGATATGAATTTACCAAAACGTCCTACTCTATAAACTAGATCATTACCACAATCAGGACATTTTTCTCCTGTAAGTTCTAGTTCTTTCTTTTCCATTTTATCATAAGCTTCATCTAATAATGGAGCAAATTTATTATAAAAATCTCTTAATTCATCAACACTGTTTAATTTACCATCAGCTATTTCATCTAAGTTATGTTCCATATCAGCTGTATAACATACATTAATTATTGAACTAAAGAATTCTTGTAGTTTAGTATCAGTTAATGTTCCTTGTTCAGTTGGTATAAACATCTTTGTCTTACTAGTCTCGCTAGTTCTTTCTAATGTTACATAACCTCTTGCTTGTATTGTATCAATAGTCATAGAATATGTACTTGGTCTACCTATACCTTTTTCTTCCATTTCCTTAATTAGACGTGCTTCACTATATCTTAATGGAGGTTCAGTAAAGTGTTGTTTACCTTCTAATTCTACTGGAGATAGTACTTGTCCTTCAGTTAATTCAGGTAGTAATTCTTCTTTAGTTTGTTCATAGTCACTATAAATCTTTAGGTAACCATCAAATACTAGTACTGAACCATTTAATGTAAAGTCTACATTATCATTTGTTAAAACTACGTTAACAACATCACTTTTACTAGGGGCCATTACTGAAGCTAGAGTTCTAGCATATATAAATTTATATAATTTATATTGATCAGCATTTAAATATTTTTTAATACTATCAGGAGTTCTATTAACATTAGTTGGTCTAATACCTTCATGGGCATCTTGTGCATTACTACTGTTCTTTTGGTGTGCGTGTCCCATATATTCTTTACCAAAACTTTCACTTATAAAACCTAAAGCATCTTTAACAAAGGCTTCACTTAGTCTAGTACTATCAGTACGCATATAAGATATAAGTCCTTCAGTACCACTTCCTATATTAATACCTTCATATAGTTTTTGAGCTACTTGCATTGTTTTCTTTGCTGAGAAACCTAACTTAGTAGAAGCTTCTTGTTGTAATGTAGAAGTAATGAACGGAA
This sequence comes from Erysipelotrichaceae bacterium, assembly GCA_036642635.1. Lineage (GTDB taxonomy): Bacteria > Bacillota_I > Bacilli_A > Erysipelotrichales > Erysipelotrichaceae > JAVWHP01. Next base: position 4,372 of record JAVXTN010000001.1, on the reverse strand, counting down.
CTTTTGGTTCTTTCTTTTTAACTTTCTTATCTACTTTACTTACTATGTAATCATGATTAGCACATCTAGTTTTAATTACGTTAGTATCTTCTTCTGTTTTAAGATCAGCTTTTTTACCATCAATTTTAGTTAAATTAGCTACAACTGCCTTATTAGCTATTTTAGCTGTAGCACTCATAGTCCAATATTCTTCAGTAATAAAAGCTTTAATTTCATTTTCTCTTTCTACAATCAGTCTTAAAGCTACTGATTGAACTCTACCAGCACTTTTAGATTTAATTTTAGATTGTAAAAGTTTAGATAGTTTAAATCCAATAATACGATCTAGCATTCTTCTTGCTTCTTGTGATTTAACTAAGTCTTGATCTATTTTTCTAGGGTGTTCAATTGCTTCTAAAACAGCACCTTTAGTAATTTCATTAAAAATAATACGGTTGTCTTGATCCATATCAATTTTTAATTCTTGTGCTAAATGCCAAGCTATTGCTTCTCCTTCACGATCATGATCACTTGCAAGATATACAATATCTGCTTTTTTAGCTAAAGCTTTAAGATCTTTAACTATTGCTTTTTTATCTGTACTTACTTTATAAGTTGGTTTAAAGTCATTATCAATATCTATTCCTAGTCCACCTTTACCAGATGTTGCTAGATCTCTTATATGTCCTTTTGATGAAACTACATGATATTCACTTCCAAGGTATTTTTCAATCGTTTTAGATTTAGATGGTGATTCCACTATTACTAATTTTGTCATATTATTCCTCCTGTATACCTATTAATATTAAGATATAAAATAGATTTGTCAAACACTTTTTATATTTTATTTCTTTTTTAGCATTAAATATCTTTAATATCTTCTATATTTACAATCATATTAGCACCTTGTTTTATTAGTTCATTACAGCCTAATCCCATCTCATTAAATATATCATGAGGTATACAGTATACTGGTACATTAATATTTAATGCTTCATTAACACTTAACATTGTACCACTATGTAATTTAGCTTCTATTACTATTAAATTATTAGATAAAGCTACTATAATTCTATTTCTCATAGGGAAATGAAAAGCTAAAGGTTCTATCCCCTCTGGATACTCACTAACTATCAAATGCTTCTCCTTAAGTGCTCCATATAAACTACCATTAACCTTAGGATATATAACATTAATTCCACACCCAATTACACCTATACACTTATGATGGTTTAACCCATAACTATGGGCTAATCCATCTATCCCCTTAGCTAAACCACTTATAATACTATAACTGGAATTAATGTTATCCATTACAGCCTTTATAGCTTTATTACCAGCTAAGCTAGGACATCTAGTACCAACTATGGCTACCCCATCTTCCTTCAATAAACTTAAATCACCAATATAAAATAAAACAAAAGGAGGATTAGGTAGCCTTAATAGCTTAGCTGGATATTCCTTATCTAAAATTGTTATATAGTTATAATTACTAGAAGTAGGAACCCAATCCTCATTATCCTTAATAGCCTTTTTAATTTTAAGATACTCACCACCATACTTAATAACATAAGCTAAAAGTTGTTCTCTCATTAAATCACCCCAATTCTATATTAACCCCATTAAACAATAATCCTAAAAAAAACCTAGTATTTAATACCTAGGAGTCTTTTCTTAAATTCTTTATAGGAAAAAGGAATCCAAGGATATAAATAAGGATATTCCTTACTACTAGTACTAAGTAATACCTTAAGATGAAGAATAACACCAAAACAAAAACCAGGTAAACCAAATAATAAAGCAAAGAAAGAAATAATAACTCTAAAAAGTTTATTAGCTAAAGCTAATTCATAATTAGGAGTTAATAAATTACCAATATTAACTAAAGCAATCATAATTAATATTTCTTTAGTATAAGCACCTAAAATAAACACTACTATAAAACTCATAATACCAGATAAAATAGAAGGAGTATGAATTAAAGACATTCTAATCCATTCAATAATAATATCAGCAAAAATTAATTGAAAACCAAATTCATATACATTTAAATTATTAGGATAAGGAATATCCATTAAAGTAGGATTTTGAGTAAAAACTAAAACAATCCATAAAGGAAGTAAATATAAACGAAATAAAATACCTATAAATCTAATAAGTTTAGTAAATAAAGATACTATATTAGTTTGAGTATATTCTTCTATTTGTTGAAGTTGTTCAAATAAACTAGTAGGTAAAATTATAACATTAGGACTATTATCAACTATAACTATAATATAACCCTGTAATAAAGAAACACTAGCTATATCAGGCCTTTCAGTATATCTAACATGAGTATAAGGATTAAAAGATCTACCATACATAGCTTCAACTAAATATCTTTCAGATATAATTTCAGCATTACTATTAATAGCTAAATTAAGTTTAGAATTAAATTCATTTAAAACTTTAGGATTAACAACATCAGTTAAATAAGCAATAGCTATATCAGTTCTAGTCTTTTTACCAACCCTAAGAATATTAATATATAAAGATTCATCCCTAATCCTTCTCCTTAATAAACCAACATTCAATATAATATTTTCAACAAAACCATCATGAGCACCTTTAACACTCTGTTCATTATTAGGTTCAGAAGTAGATCTAGAAGGATAACTCCTAGTCTCAATAACATAATAACCAATATCCTTCTCAACCATAACTAAACTTTGACCACTCAATAAATTAACAATAGCATCCTCAATATTATCGAGGTACTCTACTCCACCTGGATAATATACCATATCTCTATCCCTATTAGTTATAACAATACTCTCTATTAAATCACTGAGTAACAAAGAGTTACTGAGTGATGATAAAAATATAACATAAGTACTACGATCATTAATAACAACATGTCTATAAATAATATCAAAGCTATTAGTTAATTTATCTTTTAATAAATTAACTCTAAGTTCTAAATTATTCATATTAAGATTTAGCTTTAAAGATTAAAGCCATTATAAAAGCAAAAAAGATAGCAGAACTAATACCAGAAGCAGTTAAATTAAAGATACCTAAAGGGATACCAATAAGACCTAAAGATTTAGAAGCTTCAATAGCACCATGAGTTAAAGAATGACCAAAACTAGTTATAGGGATTAAAGCACCAGCACCACATTTAATAATTAAGAAATCATATATACTATTATAATTTAAAAGAGAACCTATAATAACAAAGATACTAGTTATATGACCAGGAGTTAATTTAGTATGTTCATATAATAATTGAGCTATTAAACAGATAGTACCACAAAATAAGAAACCATATAAATATATCATTATAAAGTACCTTCAAAGACTATTGCATGAGAACAACATGGGATAGATTCTTTTTGTTGACATTCTATAGGGGATAATAGAGCTCCTGTAGCTACTAATAGTATTCTCTTATATAACTTATCTTCTATTTGTTTTAAGAGGTATGCTAGGGTTACACACATACTACAGCCACATCCACTACCTCCACAAAAGACATTTTGTTTATTAATGTTATATATTAAAAGACCACAATCATTTATTTTATCTAATGTTCCATGGTTTTTATAATCTTTACTTAATAAATCTTTAAGAAAAGATAATCCTATAGAAGATAAGTCACCAGTAACTATTAAATCATAATCATCTATAGTTCTATTTAGATCACTTAGATGAGTAGTTAATGTTTCATAAGCTGAAGGAGCCATAGCTTTACCCATATCATTTAGATCTTTAAATTCCCAATCTATTACTTTACCAATAGTAAAACTAGTTACTTTAATATTTGATTTATCTTTAGATAATATTATAGCTCCAGCTCCTGTTACTGTGTAGGTTGTTGTTTCTTTCTTTTGTACTCCATATTCATTAGGATATCTAAATTGTTTTTCTGCTACTGCATTACTTGATGATGTAAAACATAGTACATTAGTCATTCCTAGTTTATCGACAAAACAAGAACTAGTACCTATTGTTAAAGCTGAGTTGGAACATGCTCCATATACTCCTATAAAAGGAGTATCTATAGTAGTAGCATAATAATTACTACAGGCTATTTGATTATTAAGATCAGAACCTATACATAAATCTATGTCTTTTAATAGTAGATGCGCTTTATTTAAAGCGACATCTACTGAAGATTTTACAAGGTTACGTTCTCCTTTTTCAAAAGTAGAACTATTGATATAGTTATCTTTAAAAGAATTATCAAAGTAGTTAGCTAAAGGACCTTGCATTTCAGTTGGACCTACACTAGTAGCTCTTGATTTAACATATACATTTTTAAAAGATATAGTTGTCATAGTAGTGTTACCATATAATTTATAAAGGCTACTATGTAGGCACTTACTATACCATAAGTTATTACACTACCTGC